>QNER01000809.1 GCA_003646175.1 Candidatus Parabeggiatoa sp. nov. 1 | reverse complement strand
GCGTGTTGGCTTTTTTCTGGGTGAAATTGCACCGCGAAAACATTGTTTCGTGCTATCGCAGAAGTAAAATTAATGCCCCCATAAGCTGTTGTCCCACCCACAACATTGCTATCGATAGGATCGACATAGTAACTGTGTACAAAATAAAAACGACTTAAGTCTGGTATGCCTTTCCATAAAGGATGGGATTGTGTCTGTTGGACTTGATTCCAACCCATGTGAGGAATTTTAACGCGTTCACCGCTGTCTGGATCAAAAAACGGCTCAGAAAAGCGACGCACCGTCCCGGCAATCCAATCAAAACCATCGGTGCCACCACTTTCTTCACTGATAGTCAATAAAGTTTGCAAGCCAAGACAAATACCTAAAAACGGTTTATTATCAATAACTTGTTTAATGACATCAGCAACCCCGGTTTGTTGGAGCAATACCATACAATTGCCTATTGCCCCTTGCCCCGGAAAAACAACTTTATCTGCATGGAGTATCACGTCGGGTTTGTCACTAACCCGTACTTGCCAGTCTTTACCGGCAACGTGTTCCAAAGCTTTACTGACAGAGCGTAGATTGCTCATGCCATAATCAATCACGGTAACAGTTTTCATCTGGTAAGAATATAACGAATTGGCGTAAAAAGGTTTTTTTATGTGGGTGGAACATGAACCCCGAATAACCTTTGGATGATTTAAAGGTTCCCAGGGCGCAGCTATGGGCTTTAATAAAGTGCCCTTTCAGGGCTGGGTAGCTAATGTAGGGTGGGCAAAGTCCGTATCGATCCCACCATCTTAGGCTTTTCATTCTTAATGAGTCATTCATCATTCACCATTCACCATTCACCATTCATCCGCCGTTTTGCAAGTCCCTCTCTTCTTTTTTCATTTTGTATTCTTCTTCACGCTGCCGATGATAACGCTCAATTTCTTCAATCATCCAACCTCGGACTTTAGCTTCTTTCCTAGCAAACGCCGGGTTATCAACACCCAGCAAAAATCGGTAGGTGGCTGAAAATGGTAAAATCGGTATCGAAATCAGTATTGCACCGGCAGTGATCAGACTGGCGATAATAAAAATAGCCCAATTATCCGGTTGATCTGGTAAAGTCAGATGCAATAAGTTCAAAATCCGAGATTCTTGCAAAATCATTATAAATTCTGGGTAATACCCATGAATATGGTAGGCTAACACGGCACTACCAAGTGCAATCCCTACCAGAAAAAAATCTGCAAACAAACGAATCAATAAAAAGATCAAATAAATGCTCACGAATACTAACAGAGCAACAACAACAGGTGATTCCACGATTGATTTATCCTCTAAGAAAAAGTTTTATTCCTTTAAAAACTATCAAAGTTTGCCAAACCTCGAATTTAGCACCGATTTTTTTTGGATATAAGTACAACGGATTGACGAATTTGACGGATTGATTTTGTTAAAGCAGATGTGGCTCAACGTCAATAGAATTGCGAACTTTGTAAACCACAACCGGGCGCATTTCTATTTTCCCGCTATAACCAACGTTCCCATAATTTCACGGATAGCATCCCGTCTCAGGATACTATCCGTTATGGCTTGTGAAATTATTTTGTCTTCCAAACTATAGACACTGCGGCGAAAAAAATGTGGAGGTAAATTCACCGATTTTAACTTCACGGATAGCATCCCTTCGAGGGATACTATCCGTTATGGCTTGTGAAATAAATTTTTTTTTCTGAAAAACTATAGCTATAAAAGAATTATTATGAATAATTAGTAATTGATAATTCTCCTTGGAGCGATCCCCTTTCTTCTTTCCCCTAAAATTACGTCGTCAATTTTCGATAAATATCTGATACTTTAAAAGGTAATTGTTGTACTTTGTCAATCACTGTGTAATTTACTGCGCCATACATTCTAGATAAATACATTTTAGCTTCGGTGTCAATGGTGATGCAAAATGGATGAATGCCCTCGCGCTTGGCTTCCAGCAACGCTTGACGAGTATCTTCTATGCCATAAGCACCGCGATAGTCATCGTCGTCATCATTGGGTTTGCCATCCGATAAGGTAATCAGTAATTTAATTTGTGCATCAATATCTTTGCATAAGTGCGTTAAATGCCGAATCGTCACACCCATGCGGGTATATTTTTGGGGCACAATGCCACTCACACGCTGCCGTACAATTAAATTATAGGATTCATCAAAACGTTTTATGGGATAAATTTCGCAACATTTGCGTGTCATACCCGAAAAGCCATAAATCGCATAACGATCACCCAGCGTCTCCAATACCTCACATAATAATATCAAACTTTCGCGTTCCGCTTGATTAACCCAACCCTTGGTAGAGCCGCTCATATCTACCATAAACATAACAGCGATATTACGTGCTGTCTTGTGCATTTTAGTAAATACATACGGACTCATTTCTAAGCCACTGCGAGCATCAGCATAAGTGGCAATTAGGGCATCAATATCAATATCGTCACCATAAGGTTGTTTTTTCAACTGTTGATTTCCACCGCGCAATGCTTCAAAAGTGCGGCGCAAGGTTTTGAGTAAACCATGATAACGTTGCAAAGTCTCTGTGACAAAATCTTCTGATTGTAGCGGCACTGCCACTTCACGTAAAACACACCAATTGTTAGAGTAACATTGTCGCCGATAATCCCATTCTGGATATGAAAATACTGATTTTTCAGAGGATTGTGTCACAGTAGCCGCGTGAGATGCCGCTTTAACGTCATTTACCGCCTCAAAACCATCGCCGTCACTGGGAGAAAACCAATAATTGTCAGGAATACGCCCATTATCCTGCACAATGGAATCCATGACTTTTTTAAGATTGTCTGAGGGCGATACGGGTTGCCCATCAATAGTGAGAATTGGCGTTATTTGCGGCGATTGCGTGATGCTCTGGATTTGCTCGACACCAAAGCGGGAGGATTCAGCCACAGCTTGATTTTCTACCATGGATGGATTTTCACTGTTATTTATTCCCTGAGAGGTGGTAGACGTATCTGTGGAAACCCCTGTTTCTGAAAGAGATGGTGTGTTTTTCTGACTTTTTGAGGCAGTGGACACATTGTTGTTTTGACTAAGCTGCGTTAATTCGGCTTGAAAAGCTTTTTTATCCCGTGCCCGCCGTAAATTCATGGTTTGTTCGACTTGCTCTGGCAACAAGATGCCTTGATAACATACGGGTGCTGGCACTTGCCAAGTATAAACAGTCTCTAATAATTTATAACTGTCATTAACCGTCGCGCTTGGTTGCGCTAGACAGTGGGCAATTTCTTCCCACCCCGTCGGAATCCGTTGTTCGCTAAACAGTGTTAACAAATGCCCGATATCACGATACAAACCCGGCAATTCGCGGGCAATGCACGCATCCAAACGTAAACGCTCTAAGGTATGAAATAAGCGAATGGCTTTATTTCTATGACTAAATTGTGCCGTTGCGGTAGATAAACGCCGTCGCCAAGTACCAAACCACGTTTGCGCCCATAAATGCACAGCCATTGCTTTATATAAAAAGAAATTATCCTCATACCGAACAAAACGATTTAGGGCTGCGGGTAAAAACAGCGTTTCCGTATTGGTAAAAGTAACTTCGCTACTTGCCAATTTCAATCGTCGTCCATCTAACCCGATAAGAAAAGTCTGCAATACGCCTTGAATGTCTACTAAGGGCAAATTGGTATTTTTTCGCCGGTAGACTACAGCATAACTTTCCACCGCTTGAAGTTGGGCAATCGCTGCCGGCAAACCGGTTTTTTTGTACACCGCTAACGTATCTGTCATCCAAACTTCAATGCCATTTTCATCCATTAAAGCGAGGGCTTTTGGCGCGTAAATTGTGAATTGGTAAGCCATTTCTACATTTTCACGGATAAGTGTCTTAACCCATTTGAGTGCCCATTCTTGCCGCAGACGGGTGCAACGTGCTAATGCAGCGGCAGGTTCGGCTGTTGTGCGTTGCTTGGACAAAATAATGCCTAAAAAATTGTCCAAAATTTTTTGTAATTGCTTAGCAGTTAAGGGATTCTGTTTATCGTGCATAGCATGCAATAAGTCCCCTCCCCTCAGAAAGTTATCAGTTAGATGCAAAAATTTTTGCGCGCAAAAACTATCGCTACGAAATCTTTCAGAAACCTTCAAGGTTTTTGAAACCTTGAAGGTTTTGCCCTAAATATTTTTCTGAACATCTATAGGCTAATTTTTTTTTATGCAGTAAAAACGTTAACCTACAGTTAAAAACCTTCAAGGTTTTGGAAACCTTGAAGGTTTTGCCAATTTATCCATTACAAATCAGTTCTAGGCTATTTTTTTTATGCCGTAAAAACGTTAACCTACAGTTAGAGACCTTCAAGGTTTTGGAAACCTTGAAGGTTTTG
>QNER01000808.1 GCA_003646175.1 Candidatus Parabeggiatoa sp. nov. 1 | reverse complement strand
TAACTACATGGATTGCTTATAATAAAGGATTGATTCGTCAGTATTACCACAATCTAATCCCGCTCGATTAAACAATCCCTGTAGTTAACCGCGAACTACATGGATTGCTTATAATAAAGGATTGATTCGTCAGTATTACCACAATCTAATCCCTTCTTATAAACAATCCCTGTAGTTATCCCGCTCGATTAAACAATCCCTGTAGTTATCCCGCTCGATTAAACAATCCCTGTAGTTACACTAAAGGATAAACCCAAATACTACTTTGATCTAATCCTTTATTATAAATAATCCTTGTAGTTATTAATACAATCCCTGTCGTTACCCCCCAACTAATAAATGCGCCCAGTAAATCCGCCAACGGGCACTGTTGTCCCTGCAGTCACTTGCGCATCCACCGCAGCCAGTGTACTTAAATTCACAACCCCACGAGTTGTCACAACACGGCTTAAAATGTGGATGGACTTACGCATCCCCAACAAAATTGGCCCCACAGAGACACCATCCGCCAGTGCTTTAAGTGCGTTAAAGGTAATATTAGCCGCATCCACATTGGGCATTATCAGCAAATTGGCTTCGCCGCTTAAATTAGACTTGGAATAAAGACGCTTGCGGATTTCTTCATTCAACGCCGCATCGGTTCGCATTTCACCATCACATTCTAAACTCGGCATGGCTGCGTGAATCAACCTTAATGCTTCTCGTAATTTCATAGCGGAAGGAGAGTCAGCACTGCCAAAATTGGAATGGGAAACCAATGCGACTTTGGGGATGATTCCAAAACGTTTCATTTCGTTGGCAGCGAGTTGGGTAATTTCAGCCAGTTGTTTGGCATCCGGCTCGTAATTCACCAAAGTATCTGCAATAAAATAAGTCCCTTTGTCCAAAATCAACAACTGCATAGCGGCCGGAGACGACACGCCCTTACGCAAACCAATGATATCCAAAGTATGACGCAGGTGTCCGTGGAAAGAACCAACCGGCCCCGCTATCAAAGCATCAGCTTCACCACGCCGTAATAATAGCGCAGCTAGAATGGTGGGGTTGCTACGCACCTGAACTTCTGCTTGGGCTGGCCAAACTCCGTGTCGACCCATGATATTATGATAGTCGCCGGCTAAAATTTTCTGATCTGCATAACTTGCCGGATCGACCAATTCAAAATCAACATCAGGACGAATGTGCAGACCCAATTGTTTAATGCTTTCGCTAATGACTTTAGCGCGGCCAACGACAATAGGCTCGGCACACTTTTCATCTATCAAGACTTGCACAGCACGCAACACCCGCGGATCTTCCCCTTCAGAATAAATAATCCGCTGGGGGTATTTTTTGACCTGGCTGAACACATTTTTCATCACATGGGTAGAGCGAAACGTGTGCTGTGCCAACCGTTCTTGGTAAGCCTCAAAATCGGTTAGAGGGCGTGTCGCCACACCACTCGCCATCGCTGCCTTAGCCACAGCGAGCGGAATCATTGTAATCAAACGCGGATCAAACGGTTTGGGAATGATGTAATCTGGCCCAAAAATTAACCCTTGTGCATTGTAAGCTTTGTCTAAAAGCTCTGAAGTACCCGCCGTCGTTAAATTGATCAGCGTGGTGGTTACTAAATCTGCAATAGCCTGCACACAGGCTAAACGCATTTCCTGATTGATTTGTGTTGCGCCCACATCTAAGGCACCGCGAAATAGAAACGGGAAACATAGCACGTTATTGACTTGATTAGGATAATCAGAACGTCCCGTCGCTACAATCGCCTTAGGGCGCACCGCATGGACTTGTTCGGGCATGATTTCAGGGATGGGATTGGCTAACGCCAAAATGAGGGGCTGCTCAACCATTTTCGCCACCATCTTTGGCTTGAGTACCCCCCCAACAGACAAGCCTAGAAAAATATCGGCTCCGTTAAGAGCCTCGTCCAAGCTCCGCAAATCCGTTTCAATCGCGTAAGCTGCCTTATAAGGATCCATCTTTCTAGGACGGCCTTTGTACAACACCCCCGCTGAGTCTGTGACAATGATGTTTTCTTTGGAAATGCCCAAGCCGGTGAGTAAATCCAAACACGCGATAGCAGCCGCACCAGCACCTGAAGTCACCAGTTTGACTTTAGACAGTTCTTTGCCCATTAACCGCAAAGCATTAAGTACCGCTGCTCCGACACAAATCGCAGTACCATGTTGATCATCGTGGAACACTGGAATATTCAAACGTTCCCTGAGTTTTCGCTCAATGAAAAAACATTCAGGAGATTTGATGTCTTCAAGATTGATGGCCCCAAATGTCGGCTCCAATCCCACAATAATATCAACCAGTTTTTCCGGATCTTTTTCATCAATTTCAATATCAAAAACATCAATTCCGGCAAATTTTTTAAACAGCACCGCTTTGCCTTCCATCACCGGTTTAGAAGCCAATGCGCCAATAGCACCTAAACCGAGTACCGCCGTACCATTACTAATCACGGCCACTAAATTGCCGCGTGAAGTGAGGGTGAACACTTCCTTTGGATCACGGACAATTTCTAAACTAGCAGCCGCAACTCCGGGAGAATAAGCCAAGGCTAAGTCACGTTGATTAGCAAGCGGTTTAGTGGCTTGTATTGCCAATTTGCCCGGTTGTGGAAAACGGTGATAATGTAATGCACTTTCACTTAAATCTTCAGACATGATGTTGTCCTTTTTGTTATTAAGAAAACGGATTTTTCATTTTTTTATAAGCGATTGATTTTTATAGTTAAACCAACTACAACAATAAAAAATATGGATACTTAATAATCAATAACTTATTCGTAAAAAATGACCATTTAGTTTAAATATATTGTTTTTATTATTAAATAATATAAAAATAACACTAATGGCACGCACGATAGGAATTAAGGAATGAAGTTTTAATAACTCCCGAAACTTTGACAAGCCAACGGCTAAAGCCGTTGTCTGAAAGCGAAAAAACCTAAAGGGGACTAAATATTTATAACCGCTTGAGTTTCGGATATTATTAAATTCCCATTCCTAAGTTCCAGGGGCGTTGCCACGGGCGTAGATAATACGCCCCGTTGGGGCTAAGTTTTAAAGCCCCTTTGGTGCAAAATAATATAGCCTGGGGCAACGCCCCTGGCTATCGTGCGTGCCATTAAACAATAACACGTTGTTTTTAAGTTATTTTTTAATGTTATACTAAAATAACGGTTGTTAAGCCGATTGTAGAATATATTATTAACTGTAGCGTGTTTAACACCTTTCTTGACATTGAGGAACTTGCCGTGCGTAGGAGACTTTATTTTATGCTGCCGGATGCGGCACATTGTAAACAACTGGTGGCTGAACTACAAAACGTTGGGATAACTGAACGCAATATCCATGTTGTGGCACGCGATGACATCCCATTGGAAGGTTTGCACAAGGCATCAGCATTGCAAAAAACCGAGTTGGTTCATGGTTTGGAATTAGGTGTTGGTGTTGGTGGTATCGCCGGGATGTTGGGGGGGATATTAGCGGTAACTTTTCCGCCCGCTGGTGTCATTCTTGGTGGTGGTGCTTTGATTGTCGCAACAACCCTTGCTGGTGCCAGTTTCGGGAGTATTGTTTCGGCTTTAATTGCCCGTGATATTCCTAACCATGAATTGGAAATTTTTCAAACTGGGGTTGCAGCAGGACAGATTTTACTGATACTTGACATCCCCGCAAACAAAGTTGATGAAATGACTCAATTAATTAAAACCACTCATCGGGAAGCGGAAATTGGAATTGTCAATCGTTGAAGCTTTACAAAAGTCGGAAGGATCTTAGGCAACTCTCAAATAATAATATGACCCCGGGCAACCATAAAGGATTGCCCCTACTAGCTAGCGAATCTGGTAGGGGCAATCCTTTGCTACAGCCCCATCGGTGGTATTTTTTTTAATTTTTGGGAGTTGCCTTAACAGCAGAAATCCATCCATCAAGTGGATATTGTTCGACTTGAAATCATTTGCAAAGCTTTCAGCCTTAAGATGGCTGCTCTTCTAAGTATAATTTCGCAATTCAACGCCATTATCACACCCTATTCTTTTTATTGTTATTTGAGAGAACTATTTTGGTAATGGGTAATAGGTAAAAAGTTTTAGGTATCGCTCAAGTTATACTTGCCACCGTCATTGTGAGCTGTTTTGGTTTTTCGAGCCTAAAATAACTCTTTGGATTAAAAAAGGCATTTTTTCTCTGTGTTCCTCTGTGTCAACTCTGTGCCCTCTGTGTGTATATCCGTTTATAAAAATCATTATTTTTCTTTACGGCGTTCACAGAGTACCACAGAGTTACACAGAGTCTAAAATTTATTTTTTATTTTTCTCTGTGAAACGCCATGTAACTCCGTGCCTCTGGTTCTAACGTTTTCTGTTG
>QNER01000807.1 GCA_003646175.1 Candidatus Parabeggiatoa sp. nov. 1 | reverse complement strand
TTCAGGGCTGAAATTCTAAACCCATAAATCCTAGGGCGTTGCCCTAGGCTGGTATGTCAGCCCCGGAAAGGGGCAAAGCAATCTAAAAAAGTCTTATGCGAACTTAGTGATTGCTGTACTAGTCCCTCTAAACCAGTAAAAAACTTAAACTTAAAAACCAATGAATGACATTGAGACTGAATAAAAGTGAAGGGGGGCAAGCGAGCAGGAGTGCCTTGGATTTGACTCGACTCTCTGTTATCAAAGGCTTGCTCACCAAGGACAAGTGGGCAGTTAGATCGAGAAAATATCTAATGAAATCTAAATGAAATGCTGTCTGCTTAGGATCGGCTAAAAAATAAAATAACTTCAGCCAACAGCTTTTCGCGCCAAAGTTTTTGCGCGCAAAAAAATTGGCGCGAAAGCAGTTGTCTAAAAGCTCAAGTGCCCTAAAGGGCACTGAACCCAGTCAAGGGGGAAGTTAATTTTTCTTCGATCCTTACCCACCTACATTTACCGCTTTTCTCGAAAGGAATGACTTTTCCGCTACTGCATATTTTCTTTACCCAAAAAAACGGCTTTATCCACTTTAGAGAAAAATTGCTGATAAAATTCCGCTTTCTCTATCCGTTCAACTTCCATTGTAACCCCATAATTATCCACGACTTTGTATTGGAAATTGATGCGAACACGCGTTTGATCGCCAAACTCGCTTATATTTGCAGAAGCTTCGGTAATGGCATTGTTTGGAACACGCTGATCCGTACTGCGACCGAAAAAAACAGTAAAAGAACTTCCCGCTTCGACTTCCTTTTGTGCAGTCAGTAAACCTAACTCCACATTGGCTTGTTTAATCATAAAGTTGTCGTCTTGCAAAGCGTGCATAACCGCTTTAATCACCATCTTGACATCTTTAGTGTCATAAGAACGTGTTTGGAGTTCACGTATTTCCAGTTGCGTTTTCTGGGGTGGCGGCGCGCTCATACAAGCACCGAGCAGCAACACTAAGGGCAGAAAAAGAGATTTTTTCATGGCATTCTCCTAAAACTTGCTGCTGTGATAACTAAAATCATGCACAACAGCTTCTTTGAACTTGATAATAACCGTTAAGGTTTTTTGGGTTTGAGCAGAAGCACCGGCTTCTCTGCTGCCCCCACCTATAATCAGTCCGATGATGCCTGTGTGCATTTCGTCTCTGGAATAGGACACCTCGCTTGATATTTTGTCATAGATCCACGTTTCAATACCTTGCTTGTCTCTTGAAACGATGTTTGGCGAACCAAGCGCTTCGGCAACTTCGGCTTGGGACATGCCTTTCCTAATATCTTTCTGAACCAGCCCAACAGTCATTTCACGTTCAGCATTAGAAGGCAGTTGCTCGGCATGTTCAGCCGCTGTCGTCATGCACCCATTAACACCAATGGATAGCAGGCTAACACAAAGTACGCCTTTTAAAGGCGAATGTATTTTCATAGTCATATTCAATTCTCCATTGGAAGTCAAGTACAACGAATTCCGGAAATAAACGAATGAAACCGCTCAAAAAGTACAACGAATCCCGGAAATAAACGAATTAAACACGATCCGGAGCCAAAAGTACAACGGCTCCAGGAAATAAACGAATTAAACACGATAAGGCTCAAAGAAATCCAATTTTTTCCAAGATTAATGCAAAAATCCTCTGAAGAGAGTTTACTGCAAATTTTCCTTGGCGAGAAAAACCGCTTTGTCCAATGTTGAAAAGAAATTTTGGTAAAACTTGGGATCGTCTATCTGTTTCACTTCTGCTGTGCCCCCTTTATTGTCTAATATTTTAAGCCTAAAATTGAGACGAACACGGGTTTGATCGCCAAACTCGCTTATATTTGCAGAAGCTTCTGTAATAGGACTTTTCTTAAAACTGGGTTCGTGTCTATAAGATGAGCCACTTCTATTTGAG
Source organism: Candidatus Parabeggiatoa sp. nov. 1 (assembly GCA_003646175.1). Taxonomy (GTDB): domain Bacteria; phylum Pseudomonadota; class Gammaproteobacteria; order Beggiatoales; family Beggiatoaceae; genus Parabeggiatoa. Next base: position 2,467 of record QNER01000807.1, on the reverse strand, counting down.
TTGCTTCTATCACCCTTACCAAGGATTACTATTGCAGCACCAACCGCTACTACAACAGCACCAATTGCAAGCGCTTTACCCCAAGAAAAACCTTCTGAGCTTTCTAAGTCTACTTCCTTTTGTGCGGTTAGCAAACCTAAATCAACATCAGCTTGTTGAACAATAAAGTTGTTATCCTGCAACGCATGCATAACTGCTTTCATCACCATTTTCACATCTTTGGTGTCATAAGAACGTGTTTGAAGTTCACGTATTTCCAATTGCGTTTTTTGGGGTTTTGGCTCTGGTGCATTCGCACAAGCCCCCAGTGCCAATATGATGAAAAGTAAAATTAACCCAGTTTTTTTCACGACATTATTCCTTCAGCACCACGAGTTTCGGAAATCAACAAATTCAATACATAACTGTCTTTGCGCTTTTTTTGTGTCTCGTGAATTAAATAAGATAAAATTCAATGAGTTATCTTTTTTCTTTCAAACCAATAATTGATGTTACGCACATTGCTTCTTTGATGTCACAGTTTGTGCAACAAAGCGGAAAGTCCCATACCATGATGATGTTTAGTGAAAGGGCGAACAAAGCGGATTGCTTCTACAATATATCACTCAATCTAGGGGCAATCCTTTATCGTTGTTTTTCTGGACTCATTTTGAAAGGCCGTGCGTCATAAGAATTTTTAAATGAAATGCAAAGGCCATTGTTTGCTATTCGCGATTTGAGATTATTGATGGCCGTTAAATATGAAATGCAATGACCGTTGTTTGCTATTCGCGATTTAAGATTGTTTCTGGTCGTTAAATCAAAGGGGCAACCGCAAAAGATTGCCTGCAACACATTGCTAAATGTATGGGAAATACTTTATGGTTGTCCCTGGGCCGACTCATTTTGAAGCGTTGTGCGTAACATCAGTCAATAAATTATAATGTATATAATAGACATTATACCGATTTAATTTAAGTGCTTGATTTTATTCAATTTATAAAAATGATAATATCAAATAAATCTAATAAGTGACGTTAAATCGGTATAAACTCTAATAAATTCAGTGATTTATGTTTTTTGCGTGTTGGATTTGAAATAGGCCGCTAACAAGATTAAAAAAAAAAGCCTTAAAGGTGTTGACAAAGGTATCAGGAAAGATTACAATATGCCTTTTTTTATTCGCTGTAAATCTTCGCTGTCAATTTTTCTGTGATGGTGCTGTAAATCACATCAAATTATGTGATGTAAGGAGGTGTTGATTTGGCTATCACAGGATTTTTTATAGCAAAATATTTTTTCATCAATTCAACATTAGGTTCTGTTGACATTTGACAAAAAACGGTATTTTTCAATGACTTATGATGAAATGTCAACAGAGCCTAGGATAAGGAAAGACAAATTATGCAACAACTACACAAAGCGGCGGCACTGGTGATCACTGTGCTTTTTACTTGGATGCCTTTGACTGTGGCTTCTGCAACCGATCCTGGGCTCCAATTTGCCATTGAACCTGGAACAGGGGATTTTGTCCAATTCCAAAGCGGCCCGATAAAAGTGGGCGATAAAGTTCATGTCTATTATGACTCACTGAGGGTGTCTAAAGAAGGTCCGTACGGAAATGGATGTGCTGCCTTCAGGGATTTACAAAAAGTAGCAGGCTACGCCATGTCTGATAATAGCGGCAAGTTTGTTGAGTTCCGCTTTCGTTCACTTGATCCCCCTACCAACGACTACGTAAAGGTTGGAACATTTTATGCCCCTGCGTGCCACAAAGGTAGTACTGTGATCCAGATGTGGTTCACTGGAAGCGACGGAAAAAACAGCCCCTGCTACGATAGTGATTTTGGCAAGAAATACCGTTTTCCGGTGATTTGCAAATAATAATGCAGCCCACCCGCTAAGCGTTGCTTATTGTAAATCAAACGTATCAATGTGCTAAAAGCTGCCCGGCACCCAGAGAAAACCGGGCAGGGCACTGAGGCTGTTGAATGGTTAATTGTAATTGTTAATATTTTTTAATCCAGTTTGTTTTAAGCAATATTGGAGGCAAAAAATGGATTCGAATCAATTCCATTCAATGACCCAGTGCCCAACTTTATGAACAGCCATAGAACAAACCATCATTAAAAAAAGCCTCTTGGTTCAGACTGACCTTGAGGCTTTTTTTATGTCTAAAGCGCAATATTTTAATCCTGTCAATCCGAAAATCCGTTGGCTCTGTTCAAGCGGTTTGATGCCCTCATAACCAGTTGCATTACCATAGACAAGCCACCATTAGGCCGCGACAATCGGTATCATTTTTTTCGCCACTGATTGATATTCTTCAATCTGATGGAAATTCAGATAACGATAAATATTATCTGAGAGCGGCGCAATAATTTCAACATTTTGCATGTACTCGGCAACGCTAGGAATTCGGCCAAGTTTGGCACTAACCGCCGCTAATTCGGCTGAGGCTAAATAGACATTAGCATTTTTGCCTAAG
>QNER01000806.1 GCA_003646175.1 Candidatus Parabeggiatoa sp. nov. 1 | reverse complement strand
TTAATGGTTAATGGTTAATGATTAATGGTTAATGATTAATGGTTAATGGTTAATGGTTAACTTGACAATATCATATTATCAGGAGTACAAGGCGAACCTTGTACGAAAAAACCTGCTTATTGGGCACCCTTCAATTTTCTCTAAAAAATAGTTTAGTTTCGTAGGGTGGGTAAGCGGGCGGCACTCTCTCAAACATTATCCCGAATCTTAACGCCCGCTTGCCCACCATCCTCGAAATGAAAATAGGCAACCTGTTTAAACCTTTTCTTCGCTTAAAATCAACAGCCTACTGCAAGATCGCTTCAGTATCCAGACCACTTCAGCCAACAGCTTGCCGCAGTTGTCTAAAAGCTCAAGTACGTATCAGGGCACTACAAAAGAAGGTGGTAGTCTTGAAATGTGGGTGATATTTTTTAATTACATGGTTTATTCATGATTATTAACATTCAACCCCTTCGGGGTTGGCTGCCCTTTCCATGTATTCGACATCTGGTGGTGATTTGACAAACACCAAAGTGATTGTTCAGAAAAAATCCAACCAAAACAACCCGTCAATGGGTTTTTCAGGCTAAAGTACTTTGAGCTAAACTTTAGCCTGAAAATGTGAATGGCCCCAGGTGAAACTTGGGGGGGGAATATAGCATTTCCCGATTGGGTTAAATACATTTTTTTATGAAAGGAACCCCAGGTTCCACCTGGGGCTATTCACATTCAACCCCTTCGGGGTTGTGCGTTTTAATCTGCGAGTTTTATGATTTATTTTGTACTTCATTCAATCGGGAAACGCTATATTACCAACATTTCAGGACTACCCGAAGATTGGGTAGTCCTGTTCCAGTCGTGATGGTGTTCAAACGGATACTATCCCGGCAAGGGATAGCATCCGTCAACTCACTACATGTTTAGGACTACCCGAAGATTTCCGCTCTCCTGCACTACCCACTTGCCCACCATCCTCGAAATGAAAATAGGCAACATGTTTAAACCCTTTCTCTGCTTAAAATCAACAGCCTACTTTTGTGGTAGAACATTTACCCACTTGTGCTTCAGTACTTATGTTTTATTCCCAATTCCCAATTCCCATATTTCTGACTGGCAGAACGCCTGACAGGTGCCGGCGGTGTCGAAAAGTCTGGCCGACATCCCGTCAACCGAGCCAATGGGTGAGCCGAGTGCCCTGCTGTTGCAAAGTGGCTTTTCATGCTGGGCAATGTGTTCGTTTTCGACGTTTTTTCATCGGCTGCTTGTAGCAACACTAGCCGAGTCGATTTCCAATCATCAGGCGAGGGGGGACTGCCTGCAAAACGCTTAACGACAAAACTACTCTTATTTTGTACGTTTCGTGTGAGCGTACAAGGGGAACGTAGTTGGCTGCTGGCCTCTAAAAAGTCTGCTGGCAATACCACCAAAAATTCATCCATATTCACGGTGGGTGAATCAATTTCAACATTGCCGTCTATACCTAATCTTGATGAGGCACTGACCAAACTATCAGGCGAGGCAATAAATTGTTCAGAAGCAATACGAATATTCCCGCCTTGTCCTCGGTTGGCTTGCGCCCTCACTTGCCCTTGATTGAGTACTACTAACACCGGACTTTCAATGGTAATATTACCCCCATTGCCACTGCCGCCTCGCACACTGGTCGTGATACCGCTGTCTGATAAATAGACGAGTCGGCCGATATTAAGCGTAATATCGCCGCCTTCTGCGTTGGTCGCTTCAGTCGTCATATAGGCATCTTGTAGATGGAGCTGATCTTGAACGTTAATTGTCAGATTACCCGCATTACCGTTGCCTTTATTTGAAGAAGCAATTTTAGCTTTATTGCTCATATCAAGTTTTGCCACTGTCAGGTAAATATGACCAGCATCGCCACCGCCCATGCTAGAAGTGTTAATAACGGCTTTATCTGTGAGGGTTAAACGTTGTGTCTCTAGCCAAATTTCGCCAGCATTGCCACTGTCGGGCTGTTGACTGGAAGATATAGCTTCAATGCGAGATTTGCGTGAATTTTGAACATTATCATGGCCAACCGGATTTTGGAGAGTGATTGATTCTAGGGCATAAATCGTCACATTGCCACCATCACCCGTGCTGGAAGTACTGCTAGAAATTTTACTGCCATCAGTTAAAGTCAGTTCTCTGGCTTCAATCAATATAGTACCCGCCTCGCCAGTGCTTCTGCGTGCCGTGTTCGTATCAACAATCGCTTGCTTCTGATGTTTTGGTGTAGGGGAATGTGCTTTAAAGGTTTTCGCATCAACCAGAATGAAACCCTGAGAAAGTGTCATGGAACTGTCAACTTTTAAGGTAATATTCCCGCCCGATCCGGTGCCAAACGTGTTGCTACTGATGACAACGTTGGTTAACGTTAACTGCTCGGTTTCCAGCAAAATGCTTCCAACACGTTCTGCGCTCACATCAGTGCCTTCAAACGCATTCACGGCAATATGGGCTTCAGACATGGTGGTGTGTCCGTTGACTTTGAGGGTGATATTGCCACCTTGGCCGATACCAAAAGCATTGCTTTCAATAACGGCGTTATCTAAATTCAATTGACCTGTTTCTATTAATATCGTGCCGGCATTACCCCGGGTTTGTGGGGGCGTGATTGATGGTTCGGTACTGCCCTCGGTGATTTGTATATCAAGTTCACCAGAATTAGCAAAAATCGCGGCATTGGTGAGATTGACGGCCTCAGTCGCTTTGATGCTAATGTCTCCGCCCTCCCCATCACTGATAGTGGCACTGGAAATGGCGGTATCAAAAACGATCTTTCCTCTACCTATTTGGCCTATTTGATGTCCGCCAATTAGGTTTAAACGATTCACTTGAATGTCAATTTTGCCTTTTTCACCATTTTCTAGGGTATTGGCATTCAGCTTGCTTTGGTTTAATGTCAACTGTCCTCCCCGGATATAAATATCCCCGCTACCTTTACCACTGGTTGTCACAATGGCATCATTGGACATTGTGAGATTGCCAAACTGATTGAAACTCGCTACGTATAACCCATCTTCAATCGGAACAACCTCACCCGTTGATGCGACACTGGCTAAATTGATTTGTCCGCCCGGCGCATGAATTCGGGCACCATTGATCGTGATATCGCCACCCATGAGAGATAAATTTTTTTGGGGATAAGTTCTCAGTTGGCTACCCTCTATGGAGAACGATGCTGGCGAATCTGTGAGGAATCCAAATGCCTCAACGGGTGCTATGGTCAACAAACTGTTATTGGGTAGACGAGCATTAAATTGACTGCCATCACTTAAACGCAGATAGTCAGCCGTGCTGGCATGGAAACTGCCTTGCACGTCTAACCTTGCATTTGGCCCAAACATCATCCCATAAGGATTCAGGAAATACAGATTGGCGTTAGGGATAGTGGCGCGAATTAATCCGTCAATGTTTGACGGATGACCGCCGGTGACGCGGCTGAGAATATTCTGAACACTGTTCGGCCCTGAGAAGGTGGCGCTTTCATGGCTTTGCAGGTTAAAGTCTTGAAAGCTGTGGAACAAGTTGCCACCGTGTTGTTGGCCTAAGTCGGCACCGATGAGATAGTCGGGGCCGGGCAATGCAGCGCTGCGGCCGAGGGTACCATCGAGGGTGACTTCGGCATTTATGGTTAAGCTAATGATTAATAATAGGATTATGGGTAAAGGTTGTGCTTTCATTTTGGTTTCCTCTTTAATTTGACAATGTCACATTAAAATAATATACGATTTAAAGAAGTCCAAGGCGAACTTTGCATGATTCAAAGGAGTGCAAGGCGAACCTTGCACGGTTTTTATTCGTTTCAGACGAACCATGCACGAAGGGATAATGTGACATTGTCAAGTTACGTTTATTATTCGTCATGGTGTTTATAATTAATATTAGACTATTTAGATAGAATGCGCTAATGCAGGAGGACGGAAGAAAGTTTTCGTACCACCTCAGCCAGGGGCGTTGCCACGGGCGTAGATAATGCGCCCCGTTGGGGCTAAGAATATCCGTGATATCTAGTACAGCGGATTAGGGGTAGGGTGTTAAATTTGAGATGATTTTGCTCCTAAAATTTCCCCCGGTTTTTATTTATTTAATTACCGTGATTTTAAAAAACTCACTCAAATTAGGATTCGTTATTCTTGATAATTTTTTTCTTGACGGCTAAAACCCATTATTTTTAAAATCATTAGAGTTTCTACATATTTAACGTAACTCATTGATTTACTAAAAATATATTGTCTATGTACAGGACAAAAATTATAACCAATTGATTTTATGAGTGTTCAGTGATGCTATCGCTTCTTTTTGGGATAGCATCACTAGGCTTTGAATTGACAGTCCTGATTTGGGTTGTGTACAAAACTTAACGTCAAAAATATTGATAACAGCTAG
>QNER01000805.1 GCA_003646175.1 Candidatus Parabeggiatoa sp. nov. 1 | reverse complement strand
CCAGTAATAGGCTGTCAGCCCCAGCCGTCAAGGCTTCTTTCACTTGTTCAAGCGTTTCAACTTCAACTTCAACTTCTACGGGTAAATGTGCTGCCTGTTTTCGGGCAGCGGCAATGGCATGAGCGATATCGCCCGCTGCAAGTATATGATTTTCTTTGATTAAAAAGGCATCATATAACCCCATACGGTGATTTGTACCACCACCGCAACGCACAGCGTATTTTTGAGCATGGCGCAAACCGGGCAAAGTTTTGCGAGTATCTAACACCTGGGCGTGTGTGCCGCTGATAGCTTTGACATAACGTTGCGTTTGAGTGGCCGTGCCAGAGAGCAACTGTAGAAAATTCAAGGCAGTGCGTTCTCCCGTGAGTAACGTGCGTACCGGCCCTGTCAGATTGCACAAAAGCTGTTCGGGACTGATGGTTTGACCATCTTGGGCTTGCCAAGTGATTTGTACTCGGCTATCAAGTTGTTTAAACACTTCCTCAAACCAAGCGGCGCCACATAAGATGGCTGGTTGACGGCTGATGACTTGGGCATTAGCCGGTGTGTCTGCGGCAATCAATTGGGCTGTCAAATCGCCGTTGCCAACATCTTCTGCCAAAGCCCGTTTGACACTTTCTACCAAATCGGAAGGTAATAATGGCTTATCCATTTAAATATTGATTTTTCAAGGTTTTAAGATTATTGACGTAAAATGAGTATATCGCCGCGTTGGGTCAATTCCAAATGCTTGAGAAAACTCATGCCCAGCAAAATTTCATCGGATTGCATGTGCGGATTAATACTGGCTCGCACCCCATGTAATTCAACTAACCCCACAGCCACACTATCAAGTTCGGTGCTATAGGTTGTGATCGTCCCATTAGCTGTACTGGCTCGCATGGGTGTTCCTCGCTGTAAATTGAGGCGAACTGCGATCGGCTCAGGAATGGATACCCTCGTTGCCCCGGTGTCCAGCAGAAAAACCACCGGCTGACCATTAATCGTGCCGTTTGCTACATAATGTCCGATGCGATTGCGTTGTAGTATGACTTCACGAGTGCCATCTTGATGGGATTCAGTGCTTGGCTTTTGATTAGGATTGTGTTGTTTATCAAGAAAATAGTTAAAAAACCAGAACAGCAAGCCTAACACAAGTAGCCAAGCAGCATAAATCATGCCTTTGCCGATGCGTTGTGGAGGTTCATTCATAACAATATCACTGTCGTTAAGTTAAAGTTGAAAGCCCGAATAAAATTTTTTTGATTAATTAGATATAATAATATTTATACTTCTTTCGAGAATAAAGAATAGCCATTAAAAACTTACTTAATTTAATTATGTCATATAATTAATCATGCCTTATGCTCTAATAAAAAATTTGGGTTGACATTAAACCACAAAATGTCGTACTGATGACATAACTTATTGAAATAGAAGTAGATCCATTTTATATTCACTATTTACGAATTTATTTAAATAATAATGCCACGTTTTTTCCTCTCTATAGACGTTCAGAAAAATATTTAGGACAAAACCGTAAAGCGTTGCAAAAACCTTGAAGGTTTCTAACTGAAATTATTTATCTGAAAAACTATAGCATACAGAGCATGGCTTTCAATTTTAGCAGCGGCACTTGTGTATCATAATGAACGTCAAAATGGAAATATACCTAAACCCTTGATATTTATGTCATTGTGGCTTTTAAGGTTAACTCAAAGCATGTACCAATGTGCTATTAATGATGGACATTAATAATTATAAATTCAACGCTGTGCATAAGATACATGCAACTTATTGCGTTCAATTATCAATTATCAATTATTTTGTCCTCTGGTTTGTTCGATAATCGGCCTTGCTTGAACATAATAAATATTCATGGTTTTGATTTTCATTGATTTTTTTTATGCACAAAAAACTTTTATCTAGAACTGATAATTAATAACTGAAAACCAATTACAGGCTTTTTCTTTGTGAAACAATTACGCGCCTTTTTGTTTTCACTACTCAATAGTGCCCGCGATTTAGCACCTATCATAGTAGTGATTGCATTTTTTCAACTTATTGTATTACAACAGCCCATTCCTAACCTAGCCAATCTAATTAAGTGATATTAGGGTTAAGCTTATTTGTGTACGGGTTAGAGATATGTCTATTTCCGTTGGGAGAAAATATGGCTTACGCCTTTGCTCGCAAAGGCAATATATGGTGGCTATTGGCTTTTGCGTTGGCGTTGGGATTTGGGACGACAGTCGCAGAGCCGGCACTTATCGCGGTAGCAGATGAAGCTGCAAAAGTAGCCGCATTGGGCGGTGTTATCGCGGAAACGGAGACTGCTAAACAGAGCTATGCCAATGGTTTACGCCTGACAGTGGCATTATCAGTCGGATTTGCCATTGTTATCGGCGTTATTCGTATTATAAAAGGGTGGGCTATACACTATTTAATTATTAGTGGTTATCTTGGCATTGTGATTATGACAGGTTTCGCGCCCCAGTGGATTATTGGTATCGCTTATGATTCTGGTGGCGTAACAACTTCGACGATTACTGTCCCTTTAGTGACTGCCCTTGGTGTCGGGCTTGCCTCCAGTATCAAGGGACGCAACCCTATGATTGATGGTTTTGGCTTAATTGCCTTTGCATCGCTCACTCCTATGATTTTTGTGATGGCTTATGGCATCTTGATGAACTGATTGTAATGGGTTTTGGGGAATAAATTACGTTTCAAGCGGGGATTGGCTCAGGAGTCCAAACTTTAGTTTGGGCAGTCCAAGATAAATCTGGCCGACTCCTGTTAGGAATGATCATGAAATAATTTCCCTAGGTTCCACCTAGGGCTATTCACATTTTCAGGTAAATGTTTAGCGAAGCGAAACTTGGTAGTCCTGAACAAAGTAGTGATGTATAATAATTCAAAACCAACTTTCAAAAAAAAGAACTATGAATTGTGTTTCGAAGGTTTAGAAAGAGCTAATTGATAAATTATTGTTAGAAAAAATTCTGATTGCTGGTATTGCAAGAGTGGTTGGTGTATCTGAGCGTTGGTTGCAAAATTACGTCAATGAAAAATATGATGCAATGAAAAAAATTATTGATGTTACACCCAAAAAAAATTGGGAAAATTGTTATTCAATGTGACTTCATTAAGTCTTTCGTCATAAGTAAGGGTAACAAGGTATGGATATGGCTTGCTATCGACATAGAGACCAGAGAAATTGTTGGTGTTTTTATTGGTAGTCGTGATGCAAAATGTGCTCAAGGTTTATGGGATTCATTACCTGCTGTTTATCGACAATGTGCTGTTTATTATACAGATTTTTGGCAGCAAACGTCACAAATATGTTGGCAAAGATTCTGGCCTAACTTCTCTGCTTGAGCGTTTTAATTGCACCATGAGACAACGGATTTCACGTCAAAAAGCTGTCAAATCATATTGGGGCCCGGCAAGTATTTTATACATCATTATAATGCTAATATTATTTAATTTGATACATCACTACTTTGTTCAGGACTACCCCTTTATTATATACTGATGTTACGCACATTGCTCGAAGATATCACAGTTTGTGCAATAAAGCGGAAAGTTCCATACCATGATGATGTTTGGTGAAAGGGTTTGCGCAAGCCACCCTGCGCGGGGGATTGCCCCTATAATGCTTTACTAAATGTATGTGAGATTCTTTATGGTTGCCCTTCTGGACTCATTTTGAAGCGTTGTGCGTCATAGAGTTTTTAAATGAAATGCGAAGGCCGTTGTTTGCTATTCGCGATTTGAAATTGTTCATGGCCGTTAAATTGAAATGCGAAGGCCGTTGTTTGCTATTCGCGATTTGAGATTGTTGCTGGCCGTTAAATGAAATAAATGCGAAGGCCGTTGTTTGCTATTCGCGATTTGAGTTTATGGCCGTTAAATGAAAGGGGCAACCGCGAGGGATTGCCCCTACAATAGCTTACTAAATTTAGGGGCAATCCTTTAAGGTTGCCCCTCTGGACTCATTTTGAAGCGTTGTGCGTAACATGAGTTATGTAAAGTGCCATTGGGCTCACCTGTTGACTCAATATCTCCCTCGACACAATCCGTTGCTATCCTAAATCCGTTGTACTATATGATTGAAAGTGAAGATTATTTTTAATGAGAGTAAAAATATGAGCAATAGAGTATCAAGACTGGCTGTCAATGAAGAAGGGTTTGTATTTGACCCTCAGACAGGCGAAAGTTTTACCGTCAATGAAACCGGTAAGGTCATTCTCAAAGCACTTAGCGAGACTGATGACAAAGAGAAGATCGCGGAAAAACTGACGGAAACATTCGATGTATCCCATCCGGAGGCACAAGCAGATGTCAGAGATTTTTTTGACCATATGCGTGCCTATCAACTCTTGTAGGTATTGTTATGGACGAAAT
>QNER01000804.1 GCA_003646175.1 Candidatus Parabeggiatoa sp. nov. 1 | reverse complement strand
TCAGGATGACGTTCAGTAATATGTTGTTCCCGTTCAAGCGTTAAAATGACTTCACGTTGTAAATAAGGACAAGGAAAAAGTGTCATAATATCATCTTTCTATAAAACGAGTTTATTTTTTTTTGGACTTGACTCGGATTCTCTGAAAAATAATCAGTAAGCCGTTATCAGTGAAAAATGTAAAGTCGTCCAAACTTTAGTTTGGTAGGAGTCCAAACTATACTAAGCACCGTCATAAACTGAGCTTTATTGTCATTTCAACTTAGTGATAAATCTTAAACTGACAAAAGCGCAAATTGTGACGGTGCTAAGTATAGCCCCAAAGGGGCGTATTAATAAAGCCCGGGGCAACGCCCCTGGCAAGCCCCAACGGGGCGACATTAATAAAGCCAGGGGCACCGCCCCTGGCAAGCCCCAAAGGGGCGACATTAATAAAGCCAGGGGCACCGCAGCGAACGATGCCAGAAGTATCGGCCACTTTGCTAGTACACTGTTAACTTGATTGGGTTAATAGTTTGCTAACTATTTGCCATCGATATAGGGCCTCTGGCATAACCAATATAACTCATTGAATTTATATAAATTAGTCATAAAAAAACCAACGATAACCACCAATTGAGGGCCATACCGACACTCAAAACCGATCAGATTTTCTCGCCAAAAATAGGGACGAGGGGAGTCATCGAGAAATCTTGGACATCTTACTTCTTACTGTCATTTCGACAAGCGGAGAAATCTTATCAGGTAGGAGAAATCTTACGGACTAGCTAGTAATGACAAAAGCGCAAATTTGTAAAGTCTAGTATTAATGAACAACCCTCGTCAATTGGGGGCCATGTTGACGCTCAAAACAGATCATATTTTCTCGCCAAAAATCCAAGATTTATCTTGGACGTCAAAAATAGTGAAGGGGGAGTCCAAGATTTATCTTGGACGTCTGTGATAAATCCTAGCGAAGCGACTTAATCGTCTTTCAAACTACCCAGACAATAGCCACACTGACACAGTCTCTGAAAAAAAGATTTGCTATTGGTTTTAAATTATGCTCTAATGCCGCCCGCTTAAAATCTGTCAGCGACGGAATCGACTCCATATAGAATCGGCACTCAAAACCAATTGCGTCAATTGTTTAGCAATAGTATAGTGTTCCATAAAAATCACTTGGAAAACACATCCTCGTAAAGCTGGCAGAATTGATGGTGCGTAGGGCGCACCCGACGTTTGCTATAGATATTCATATAATTAATTTAGTCTCCTTTAGGAGACTTTCGCTTTCAGTTGGCTACAAAATTCTTTTTATGACAATCTATAACACTAAAAGGCTGAGTAGATATTCATATAATAGACATCTTTCCTAAATAGAACTACACCTTAAGTTAACAAGAGCAGCAACTAACCGCCATGTTAAACCGTCATTTTTATGTTTACCTCGGTAAACATCTTTGACGCTACGAAAAATTTGACATAATCGATTAATATTCTCAATCAAAATACGTCTTTTTGAAAGTGCTTTATTATGAGATTTAGCTTCAGCTGTATGAGGTATTCCCTTTTTTGAACCTTAATGGTAGGTTTTTTTTCTTGCCGGGCCTTTGACTGGACGTTCTATAGGTTGTTCTGTTACATCTATAATCACTGTATCAGGTGGATTTTCGAGTAAATATTTACGATTTGGAAGTGTTTCAACTTTGACAAGAATTCTGGCGTAATAAGAATAAATCTTATGGCAATAAGATTCACTTATTCTAAAAACATTACCCAAATTTGCAAAGGTTGGATAATGGCGAAGATAATAAATTGTTAGTAACACACGATCTTCTCGGAAAATTTTCGATTTTAAACCACGTTTTTTCAATGGATTGCGTTCTTTTTCTTCTTTAAGATAAACATCTACTTTATCACATAAATGTTGGAAGTTTTCTTTTGATAAGCCTGTCATTCGTTTGAAGTTGTCAGGTGTTTCTGTTCGAGTTCTTTGTACTTTTTCAGGCTCTCTCATTTGTCTGTTTGGGAAAACAGTATTTTAACACAATTGGAGTTTATACGCTATTTAGGAAAGATGTCTAATTAGCCAGCCAAGCATTTCTTGAACATGTCGATGAAGATATTTTGGAGCCATTAGCTGCGTGAATATTTGGGATGAAAACCTTCCAGAACATCACTTTTTAAACCACAATTATGAAAATTGAATCCATTTCACTCAAAAATTTTAAAACCTTTCAATCGGCTGAACTCAATAATATACCGCCAATGTGTGTTATCGTTGGTGCCAATGGCAGTGGTAAATCAACTTTATTTGATGTTTTTAGTTTTTTAAAAGACGCGATGACAGATAATATACAGAAGGCATTAAACAAACGAGGGGGTTTTAAAGAAGTCATCAGTCGTGGGCAAGAACACCAAGATATTGAATTTTGTCTTCAATTTCAGATGCCTATTGCAGACATGCCAAGATTAGTCACTTATCAATTACAAATCACGCTAAAGGGTAAGCAACCGGTTATTAAACGAGAATTTCTTCGTTATGAGGTTGACGATTCTTCTTACTATTGTCTTGATTTTAAATATGGAAAAGGCTATGCCTTAAGCCATGAAGAAAGCTTTCATCCAAAATTAAAACCGGAAGAACACACTTTGGATTCAGCGGATATTCTAGCCCTTAAAGGTTTAGGGCAGTTTACGCGATTTGAAGCAGCCAATGCTTTGCGGAAATTTATCGAAAATGGACACCTTTTTGATTTTCATCTGAATAAAGCGCGGCAAATACAAGTGAATGATGAATATGCTGAACAATTGTCTAAGGAAGGCAATAACTTGTCTCTTGTCACTCAATTTCTCTATGAACAACACCCCAAGGTTTTTAAACATATCTTAACAAAACTCTCAACCTGTGTGCCTAGCATCCAAAATGTTGTTGCCAAAACCACGGAAGAAGGGCGTGTATTGCTCAAATTTCATGACAGTGCTTTTAAGGATCCGTTTCTAGCTCACTATGTTTCAGATGGCTCCCTCAAGATGTTTGCTTATCTGATTTTGTTAAGCGAGCCATCGCCACATTCCCTTTTGTGTGTCGAAGAACCAGAACATCATCTCTATCCAAAACTATTATATGAACTAGCCGAAGAATTTCGGTTGTATTCGCTACGTGGTGGACAAGTATTAGTTTCTACACATTCCCCAGATTTTCTCAACGCTGTAGAATTAGACGAAATTTTTTGGTTAGTCAAAAAAGCGGGTTACACAACCATTCAACGAGCGAAAGAAGTTGAAGTTGTTTCAAACCTTGTTAAAGGGGGAGACAAACCCGGCTGGCTTTGGAAAAAAGGGTTATTCACCGGTGTTGATCCAATATGAAAGCATTAGTATTTTTGGTTGAAGAACTCTCAATGGAAGTGGTACTCAACGAACTTGTGCCTCGCATATTAGAAGAAGAAGGACTTTCCAATGAATTTTACCATCAGGTCATTTTTCACGAAGGCAAAAGTGATTTGATTCATTCCATTAAGGGAACCTTACAACACTGGGGAGTACCGCATTCTTACTTTATCATATTACATGACAAAGATTCTGCTGATTGTCTTGTTCTTAAACAAAAAATAGCGGCTTTATGTCAGGAAGCTGGACACCCAAATACACTGATTCGCATTCCCTGTCATGAGCTTGAATCTTGGTTTTTGGGTGATTTGGTAGCAATTGATAAAGTTTATGGAACTCATTTACAGGACATGCAAGCTAAACGTAAATTTCGTGATCCTGATAAATTAGGCAATCCCAAAGAGGAATTGAAAAAATATATTCATCATTATCAGCAAATTTCAGGTGCGCGTGCCATTGTACAACAGATGTCTCTCGTAGGCAATCGCTCTCACAGTTTTAATGTTTTTATCAGCGGGATTCGGAAATTGTTAAAAAAAGCGAGTTAATTTAATTGTACAACGGATGACGGGCCGATAAACGGATTTAGCGCCTAAGTTAGTAGTAGGCGCTTTAGCGCCTAAGTTAGTAGTAGTCGCTTCAGCGACTCAATACCGTTAAGCACGATGCTCAAGTTTTTTCGTGCGCCCAAACGCCCAAGGATTGTCTATAAAAAAGGATAGGGTTCTTTGCGTTCATGAATCGCAATGAACGTTTTTGTTAATCTGCTTTCACCAAAAAACGAAGGTTTTGTCGAATTGGTGGTTTGGGGGCCAGGTTGCGAAATTGATTGCTGTTGATTGATGGCCTTTGATTGAAACAACGATCAATCCTTAAGAAACCGGCAATCTCTGTTCGCGGGCGATAAATCGCCTACTACAAACAAACGTGTCTGCCCTTCTGCGAACCGGTTCCAACCCAATGCCATTACTCTATTTATTGGCATCCATCGCGTTCAAGTAGGCAATAATGTCATCAGCTAT
>QNER01000803.1 GCA_003646175.1 Candidatus Parabeggiatoa sp. nov. 1 | reverse complement strand
GTTTGGGCCCAATGCACAGCTAGATGTGCAGGGGAGTTTTCATGCGAGCACCGCCGATTATTTGCGTTTGGGAAATGGTGGACGGTTTGATGCCCGTCAACCTAATCAGAGTTTGTTGACTGTCGCGCCGGTCGAGGCATTTGGATTTTTGAATAGCCCAGTGGCCTCTATTTCTGTTGAAGGGCGAGGGGAAATCACCGAAGTCAATTGGGATGGCAACTTGGTTGGGTTAAGTGTGCGTAACGGTAAAACCTTGTCATTGATTGGCAACAACATTGAAATTAAAAATGGCACCTTTTTTAAAACCGTTCAGGTTGATGATGAGGGTAATGAATCAACTAAAATTACCCGCTTATCGACTCTGTCAGCTCCGTCAGGGCAGATCAATTTAGCCAGTGTCGCTTCACAAGGTGAAGTCATCTTTGGACCGGGTTTTCTGAATATTTCGCCATTGACTAAACAAGGTTATATCCATATCACTGATAACTCATTGTTGCGAGTCAGTGGTGAAGGAGGTGGGCGTGTTTTCATTCGTGGTGAGCAAATATCTTTGATAAACCACAGTGTTATCGAAGCACAAACGCAGGGAAACCAAGATGGCAGTACAATAGATATTCAGGCAAGTGCCCTGTCAGTGACAGAGGGTAGTTTGTTTGACGCAAATACTTATGGTGCTGGCGAAAAGGCGGTCATAAAAATACAGACAACTGATGACGTTATTTTTTCTAACGCGAGTGTTATTGCTACGGGCACCTATAGTAAAGAAGAAGAGGCCGGCGATGCCGGAACGGTGCTTATTGAAGCGAAAAATGTTTTTTTTGAAAAGGGTTCTGGTATTTACGCCACGACGCTTGGAAAGGGAGATGCCGGGAAAATCATCATTCGTGCTAATGAATTGGTCAGTATGACAGAAAATAGCAATATTTATGTCTCCCCCTTTAGTCGTAGCACTGGGGGTAATGGTGGCACACTTCTCATAGAGGCCCTCGATGTCTTGATAGCAGAAGGGACCTATCTGAGTGGCACGACTTTTGGCCCCGGCAAAGGTGGACATATTACCATTCGTGCCAGTGGTAAAATCACTTTGTCGGATGCGAATACCGATGGTTTAGCCAGTGGTATCTTTGCTAACTCTAACCCAGAATTTGAGGTATCAGATGATGCCGGCGACATTGTGTTAGAAGCCAAAGAATTAACGCTTGAAAAAGGAGCGATTATTTCTAGTAGCACCATCGCTAAGAGCGGTACAAAAAGTGGCGATGGGGGAAATATTACGATTCGTGTCACCGGCCCTATAAAGCTTTCTGGTGTCAATCTTTATGGTGAAAATGAAGAAGGTTTTGGTGCCGGCATCTATGTACGTGCTAAAGGTGATAATACCGGTCAAGCCGGCAACATTTTCATAGAAGCTGAAACACTCTCTATCACTGACGGTGCCGTGATTGCCAGCACCACAGATGGCTTAGGACAAGGGGGTGACATCAATATTCTTATGACTGACACTCTTTTTATTTCAGGTGATTCGGCGAACATCGTATTAAGAGAACCTGCAAGAGCACAGATCAATTTTAAGAAAGATTTTCTGGATTCTTCGCCAAGCCATTTCTCAGTCAGTGGCATTCACGGTAGTTCAGAAAGTGCCAACAACAATGCTGGCCAAGCGGGCAATATTACCGTCTCATCCAATATTCTCACCTTGACTAATGGTAGTTTTATTAGCACTTCAACCCAAAACGCGGGGGGTGGCAATATCACGGTAAGAACACCTCACTTATTGTATTTGCAAGGAGGTGAAATGACGAGTAGCGTGCAAGGTGGCACGGGTGATGGTGGCAATATCACTATTTCCCACCCAGTTTTTGTTGTTTTGGATAAAGGCAAAATAAAGGCTCAAGCCGATGAAGGCCGAGGTGGTGATATTCGCATTACTTCTGAACAGTTTATTGCATCGAATGACAGTCTCGTCAGCGCCTCTTCAAGAGTCGGCATAGACGGCGAAGTCAAAATTGATTCCCCCGAGGTTGAACTCTCTGAAGCTTTGTTAGTCTTACCAGCTGATTTTGTGGATGCCAGCGGCCAACTTAAACCGCCTTGTACAGCCACACGAGGGGCAAAAAATAGTTTTATTGTGAAGCATTTGGCCGGCAGTCCCCCGTCACCTTATGATTGGCAATCGAATCGGTTAGTGTTGCTGCAAGGTGAAGAAACATTGCATCAAAAAGTCAAAAGCTTACCCCGCATGAACACTACGGCGGAGCAATATGCCTTAAAAGCCGCTTTTTTCGGCTGTCGGCTTGATTTGTCTGAACCTGCGCGTGGAAAGTAGCGTGATTCCTGAGTTGTTTTCAAAGCAATATACACACAGAGGGCACAGAGGGGGCGCATTTCGATTTTCCTGGAAAAAAAACCTCAACCCCGACAGGGGTTGAATGTGAATAGCCCCAGGTGAAACCTGGGGCAGGGGGAAAAAACCGATAGGGGTTGAATGTCGTCTCGTTTGAACGAAAATTATATTGTTATTTGGAAGTTACCTAACCTACAAAATATATAACTCGATTTCGACGTTTTTGAAACCTATCACAGATTTGGGGGGAACTGTTTGAGTTGACAGACAAATTTGTTTTTTTCGCTAATTCGTTGTGCTAAACCAACTGATAGCTGCGAAGATTGACAGGCATAACTTTTCTCCTTAATACATTAAATGAGTTATTAAAACCTAATTGGATAAATATAAATAATTCTAATAATTTGTTAATATACTTACAAAAGGTTGAGCATCGCGTTCTTACCACCTATCAGTTTTTAAATATTCAACTCTGTGTGACTCTGTGGTACTTTCGTTACCTGAAGGGTTGAAAAAAACCACAAACTGATAGGTGCTAAGGCATCGCGTTAAATTTCTGGTTGCGTCTTAAATCCATTGGTTAATTTTATAACTATTTGAATTTAATAAAATTTATCATTTTATGAACAAAAATTATTAATTCGATCCTCGTCCCCATCCCGCTAAAACATGACAGTCATATCCCATGAGAAATCAGAGGAGCGAACCGAAATCGGAGATCGAAAACGTTCAACGTTGTATTGACCATTAATATTAAATTGTTCCACCGTCACTCATCATAAGGTATAATTTTATTGGCAAAATCATTATTCAGACAATGAAGCCAAAGCTTTAGTGGTCTACACACCACCTAAAGGCGAAACTTCGTTATAATCGTAGCCTACACACACCACCTAAAGGTGAAACTTCAAAGCAAGATTAGCCATAACTATCGACTGGGGCGTATTCCCATTTTCTAGGTAATCAATGTAACTCATTGATTTTAATAAGCTGCCTTATAAACACCTCAAATAAAGTATTTTATAAATCAAGAAGTTAAGTTATTTTTGGGGAATGCGCTTTTATATACTGAACACCGTGATAAACTAAACCATAATTAATAATTCCAAAAAAAACCAAAGGTGCAACGATAAAGGATTGCCCCTAAATTTCTTGGAAGATTGTAGGGGCAATCCCTTGTGGTTGCCCCTGCTGGTATATGACGGCGCAAAGTCTAGACTATAGACGTTGCTGAAAAATATTTAGGACCAAACCGCAGAGCGTTCCCTTGAGCTTTGCGATTTGGCACTGGGGTCATTAAATGGGAATGCTTCACACAAGGGCTTGCGCGGGGGATTGCCCCATTGTTCCGTGATTGTTTGTAGGGGCAATCCTTTATGGTTGCCCTTACCTTTATGGTTGCCCTTACCTTTATGGTTGCCCTTAAAGTCATTTACCGATTTGAATCAATCCCATTCAACGACCCCAGTGCCTGCGATTTATAACGGAAATTTATTTATCTATCTTAAAAACTATAGCTATAGCACTAGGGACAACGTATTAAAACGGAACAATCAATATGAGCACAGAAGCCGAAAAACCAACCGCGCCTGAAAACGCACCCGTTGAAAACGCCACTGACGACACTGCACAAAGCAATACTGGCACAATCAACATAAGCACAGAGGCCGAAAAACTAACCGCGCCTGAAAATGCACCCGTTGAAAACGCCACCGACGACATAGCACAAAGCAATACTGGCACAATCAACATGAGCACAGAAGCCGAAAAACCAACCGCGCCTGAAAATGCACCCGTTGAAAACGCCACCGACGACGCTGCACAAAGCAATACCGGCACAATCAACATAAGCACAGAAGCCGAAAAACCAACCACGCCTGAAAAGGCACCCGTTGAAAACGCTACTGACGACACTGCACAAAGCAATACGGAAATCATCTCTTATGAAGATGCGCTCCCAAATATTTTGTCTGTGTTACCACTTGCTAATCGTCCCTTTTTTCCTCATCAGATTATCCCATTGATTTTGGATACAGAACCTTGGGAAAAAACG
>QNER01000802.1 GCA_003646175.1 Candidatus Parabeggiatoa sp. nov. 1 | reverse complement strand
TTTTTCAGTGCGCTGCAGAGCCGTTGACGGAGCCTTTGCCGTTTGTGACGGATTGGCTGGCTTGATTGTTAAACCTTGACTTTGAATGGGCGCATTGGGTGTTTGGTTATTTTTTGCCAAACGGTTTTTTTCAATGGGTGGCGGAGTGTCTTCGTTATTCGCCGAAATTTGGGTTTCCGTTGGCAGTGAACGATCTATCAAAGTTGTCCAGCCCATCGAAAACAACTCACTGTGTTCCGTCTCAGAGCCCGACACCGCTAAATCAGTGGGTACATCATCAATCCGATAGCTTGTAAGCGCAGAATCTGCGTTTTTTGCTAAAGCAGCCACTGCCGGCGTTGTGTGATCTACCGCCATTTGAGAAATGGCAGCTTTGCCAATTTTTGGTTTGGTAACTAGGGTATTACAACCAAGTAGGCTGGCAACAGTTAATAAAAGTAAAAGAGTGGCATAAATTTTCATAGAGACATATTGTTTGTTGTGATTTTTCAGTTTTTAGTTGTTCATTTTTAGTTGTCTTGCTGTCACAAAACAAACTACCACCCTACCCTACACAGAATAATTACTTCTTCCCAAAATCAATGTCATTGATTGATAATAAATCCGTTTCTGTGATTGTTCCCTGAAAATGCGCCAGCCCATCCGTTTTTTTAAAAGCCTTATGTGAATCGATTCATTTTTGACAGATTAGGCGAGCATTTTTAGACAACGGCTGAGTCAATGATCTATTAATTCAATCTATTATGTTGATTTTGAACAGTTCAAAATAAATAACTATAACAAAAGTCAGCTAAAAAAATCAAGGCTTGGTAATTAATTAGTCATTAATAAATTTGTCATTAGAAATCAGAGCCCAAACTAAAGTTTGGACTCCACCAAAACACTGTCTATACCTTTCGTTGTGCCAACCCTTGTCCCATCAATACTTTACTTTGCACTGATCGTTCTGGTAACCATGCGACATGATTAGCGTCCAACAGCACAATCACCGTAGAGCCCATATTGAAACGCCCCATTTCGGCACCGCGCTGTAAGACAGGGGCATTTTCGCCTGCATATTGCCAATGTTTAATTTGAGATAAGCGGTTAGGTGCCACGGTACCCGCCCACACTGTTTCTATGCTACCCACAAAAAATGCCCCTATTAATATAATGGCCATCGGGCCGATTTCGGTTTCAAACCAACAAATAACGCGTTCATTACGTGCGAACAAATTGGGCACCACACGAGCAGTCCGTTGATTAACACTAAATAAACGCCCTGGTATATACACCATTTCAATCAACCGTCCTGTCGCTGGCATATGAATGCGATGATAATCCTTGGGCGACAGATATACGGTACCAAACAAGCCTTGTTTAAATAAATTAACCATCTCGGTATGCCCACCTAATAACTCATTGAGCAAAAAGTAGCGGCCTTTAGCTTGTAACAAACTGCCATGGTCAATGTGACCTATTTGGCTGATTTCGCCATCGACTGGGCTAATAATTTCCGTGTCGTGCAGTGGGCGTGCGCTGGGTTTTAAGGCACGGGTAAAAAATTGGTTAAAATGAGTATAGTCACGCACATCTGAAGATTGGGCAATACTCGTATCAATACCATAAAATTTAATAAAGCGTCTAATCACCCAATGAGTCACAGCCCCTAATTGTAAGCGGGTGAGTTTTAACATCAACCGCGATAATAGATGTTGGGGAACAATATATTGGGGTAAAGTTAAAAGTTGATCGCTCAGAGAATTTTTCATATCAGTTCCTAGTATTCTGTCAATGTTCTATTGACGGATGGCAGGAGTCCAAGATTTATCTTGGACAGCCCAAACTAAAGTTTGGACTCCTGAGCCAAGTACCCGTCAAAACAAAGTTGACAGGGTACCAGTCAACTCCAAATAATAGACCACCAAGTATATTCTTATCTGGGAGTTGCCCTGGGGTGATGAAAATCAGTCAATGGTATAGTTCTTGATTCAAAAGTTGCTCCCGTTTTGGTTCTGGATAAAAAAAACCACAATTGACGCTTTTGCTTTGACTTCACCATTCATAATTCACCATTCACCATTCATAATTCACCATTCATCATACGTCATTCACCGCGGTGACAATACACAAAACTTGTATACCTTCCCCGCGCCCAAATGCTGTCAAGCCTTCCCCCGTCGTTGCCGTGATGCCCACGTCTTGGGTTTCCAGCCCTAACAATTCACTGATACTGGTTTTCATGTCGGGAATTTTAGGCATCATTTTGGGCGTTTTGCACTCAATGCTACATGACACATGACATAAGCGCCAGTCCTTTAAATAATTCAAAGCTTCTTGCACATAGAAGCGACTGTCCGTAATATTATATTTTGAACATAAGGTATCGCTGATAGTACCAAGGATATTTACTCCGGTAATACCCGAAATGGCATTACACAGCGCATGTAATACCACATCGGCATCACTATTACCTTGCAAGGGCGCATCCCCTTCAAAAACTACGCCACCCAATATCAATTTCTTGGTTTTATCTTCAAAATCAAAACGATGGCTATCTTGTCCGAGTCCGGTTTTAATACGCATTATTTTGGAAATTGGGAATTAGCCCAAATATTTCATAAACCATTTGTAATTATTTACTCATGTTACGCACAATGCTCGATAGAGAGTCAATCGGGGCAACCATATTCGAGGCCTCGAAAGGATTGCCCCTACATCTCGTTATATAATTGTAGGGGCAATCCCTTGTGATTGTAGGGGCAATCCCTTGTGGTTGTAGGGGCAATCCCTTGTGGTTGCCCTTTGCGGTTGCCCTTTCACCAAACATCATCATGGTATGGAACTTTCCGCTTTCTTGCACAAACTGTGATATCTTCGAGCAATGTGCGTAACATCAGTTATTTAATAATAAGTTGATTTAGTCATCCGCGAAATCCGCAAAACCCGCGTTAGGAATTGGGAGTATCTCTAAAATTTTTAGGTACAAAAATGTACAAAAATCTTTTATGCACAAAAATGCTTTAACTTTCGGTGCAATCGGAAATTATAAATTATAAATTGTCCTTTCCCCTTTCCCTCTCCCCTAAAAATTTTGTTGCTGCAAATACAATTCGGCTAAATTGAGATCCTGCGGATGAGTAATTTTGATGTTATCCGCATGGCCTTCAATGAGTACCGGACGATGTCCCTGTTTTTCCATAGCTTCCGCGTCATCCGTGACTAACTCACCATAATTTAACACATTTTGTAAAGCATTAGATAACGCTTCTAAACGAAACATCTGCGGTGTCAGTGCATGCCATAAACCTTCGCGGCTCACGGTTTCCAGTACTTCTAACCCGATTTTTCCCCAACCGGGATGCTGAGGTGTCGTGGGGGGCGTGGTGTCAGCCCGTTTCATCGTATCACGCACCGGCACCGCCAACAACCCGCCGACAGGATGATGAGTCAATTGGTTCATTAATTTTTCAATATCCGCTTGTCGCACACAAGGCCGCGCTGCATCGTGCACTAATACCCAATCGTCTGGTTGTGCATGTTGTTGCAACGCTTGTAAGCCGTTTAACACCGAATGGCAACGTTCCGCTCCACCGCTAACCCGCATCACCGGCATCGGCAAAGTGAGTGTCTCCCAATAAGGATCATCGTCTGCCACACAAACGACAATCCCGGCAATACGTGGAAAATTAAACCGTTCTAAGGTATGTTGGAGAATCGGTTTACCCTGTAGGTGCAAATATTGTTTCGGGCGGCTAGTACCCATACGTGAGCCACACCCGGCCGCGGGTACGATAGCCCAGTAGTTAGGAATATTATTCGACAATTTGATAAAAAACCTCGTGTTGTTTAATCATGCCTATAAATTTTTATCTATTTTAGAACCGAACAGCCAGGGGCGTTGCCACGGGCTTTAATAATGCTTAAAAACCTTCAAGGTTTCCAAAACCTTGAAGGTTTTGCCCTATATTGTAAGGTAACTCCTAAAAAATAACATACCCAAGGGCAACCACAAGGGATTGCCCCTACGTGCGAATGTTGTAGGGGCAATCCTTTCGAGGCAAAAGTTTTTGCGCGCAAAAACTTTTGCCTCGAATATGGTTGCCCAATTCTGTGGCTGGGTATTTTAATTTTTGGGAGTTACCTAAATCAATTAACGATACGGTTAAGCCAGACAGACTCTTAGGTTAACTTGCACGCGTTTTTAAACCTGACGAGAGTTTGCAAGTTAACCTATTACGAATTAAATCCGTTCTTTGGTTTTTAGTTAATAAAGAATTCTATGTCTTTTGATAATGATTTTTTATGTCCTTAGAAAATTCGTAACTACTCAGCCCTGAAAGGGCGTTTTATTAAAGCCCAGGGCAACGCCCTGGGTGAATTTTGAGCATAAAATTTTTTATGTCCTTAGAAAATTCGTA
>QNER01000801.1 GCA_003646175.1 Candidatus Parabeggiatoa sp. nov. 1 | reverse complement strand
GCGGTTTTGCCGCACTTGCGTCGTCCTAACAAAGCACGGGATTTTGCCATTTCTTTGGGTATCATGTTGACCCAATTCATTAACAAGTCCATTTGTTGTTTCCGTCCGCAAAAAAGAGCCGGATCACCGATTCGTTCTTTTAAAGCATAAATCATGTTATTTATTTCCTATTAGAAAAAAAAAGCCAACTGGAGGGGATGTAACTACAATGATTATAATAAAGGATTTAAACCATAACTACAAGGATTGTTTATAATAAAGGATAATATATAACTACAAGGATTGTTTATAATAAAGGATAATATATAACTACAAGGATTGTTTATAATAAAGGATAATATATAAGTACCGAAGCACAAATAAACCGGTATTTTACTGCAAGCAACCACAAGGGATTGCCCCTACACAGTGCCATGTAGGGGCAATCCTTTATGGTTGCCCTTTCTATTTCGGCAAAAAACCAGAAAATTTATGATTCATTACTTACCTCATTTATAACGACAAGGATTGTTTATAATAAAGGATAATATATAACTACAAGGATTGCTTATAATAAAGGATAATATATAAGTACCGAAGCACAAATAAACCGGTATTTTACTGCAAGCAACCACAAGGGATTGCCCCTACACAGTGCCATGTAGGGGCAATCCTTTATGGTTGCCCTTTAGATTTCGGCAAAATACCCGAAAATTTATGATTCATTACTTACCTCATTTATAACGACAAGGATTGTTTATAATAAAGGATTGCAAAACCATAACGACAAGGATTGTTTATAACGACAAGGATTGTTTATTTATAATAAAGGATTAGATCGTGGTGATGCCAAGTGGTCAATTGAACTGTTTAATGAAGATGGTGGGCAACAAAAACCCGTTGCCCACCCTACATAAAAATTTAATTTGTTCCCCGGTATGCCCAATTTATTATCCTTTATTATAAGCAATCCTTGTAGTTAGTTATATAAGTAATCCTTGTCATTACATCTTTTTTTTCAAAAGCGATAGAACTGGCTTAAAAAAGCGTTCCAACAACCCAATATCCTCAGTAATAATATCAGCGGTGCCCGGCATTTGGGGTTTAAAAGCCAATGCCTTACCATAATTGGTGATTAACTCATTAGCCAATTCCACCACCACCACATAATGCGAATCAAACGGAATCAGCGAAATCTGCTTAACCACGCCCTTTACTGTGCCATATTCCAGAAACGGATAATTAGCAAACTTAATCATCACCGGTTGCCCAGTTTACACTTTACCCGCCCCCAGAATCGGCAAATAGACTTTCCCAATTATTCTAGCCGCCGCCGTCTCTGGCACCACCGTCATCACCACATGCCCAACCCTAACCTGTTGATTGACAGTCCAATATTGAGTAAAAGTCACCGTGCCATCCAAAGGCGACTTTAACATATAGCGATGCGCCCAAGCCTCTATCTGGTTTATTAAATTGCCATAAGCCTCGATTAAGCCAAGTTGCAGTTGCCTTTGTTGCTCCCGATATTGTAATTGCAAATCAAGAATGGATTTTTGCAGATATGCGACTTGAATTTGCAGAGTGCCTGCACCGGCTTCCGCTTTGGCAATCAATTGTTGACGTTTTTCAACCTGCTTTTCTATCGCGTTGATTTTTTGCTGATGATAATCTAGCTCCAAAAAAAACTGATAATCGGCATAAGCTCGATTCAAGCGGGTATAGGCAGCTTGCAATTCGCCCAAGGTATCAATTCCCCCTAACTCCCCCTGGAATTTAAAGGCCGGAAAATGGGCTGATTCAGAAATATCCCCGATTTCCGGTTTGCCAAAGGCGGGGAAAATAGCCGTCTTGAAAGTATCCAACTGCGTTTTCAATGCCATAACATGGTGATAATTGGCGGGATTATCAATAACCGCTAACACATCATCGGTATGCACGGCTTGGGTATTGTATTTTGTACCAAAAAATTGGCACAATCGGTGCAGGCGGCGGGTGGTGACAACAATGGTGGATGCAATTACGTCGCAATAAAACTAAACCGTTAAAAATATCACCGTAATTCCCCAACGGACAATCCAGTGGGGGATATAGCCGATGATGTTTTGTACGGCTTCGCTCGAAAGTTCGAGGTTTTCGTTTGGCATCTGATAAAAGATATAACTACAAAGATTGTTTGCTTATGAACGGATAAAAACCAACAATAACTACAAGGATTGTATATAATAAAGGATTAGATCGTAGCAATGCCCACCAATCAATCCTTTTTTATAAGCAATCCTTGTAGCTATAAGGATAGCCAGGTAGAAGGCCGGCAACGCGGTTTACCGTTGCCCACCAAATCTCAACAGAAAATCACAACATCAATGGTGGGCAACACGTTGCCGGCCCCCTACATGGCTGAACGCAACAACTGTTCAACCCTTTCGGTACTCACACCGGTGGCCCCCGCAATTTGTTCGGTTGTGAATTTCTCCATTTTCAGCATGTTGCCGGCAATCTTTTCCGCTTCTGTTAGTTTCAGTTCGTCTGGCACCGGAACGCGGCTCGGTTGTTCAAACTTGATCAGAATGATATGAGTATATATTCGCTTTCCTTTAACGACTTCCTCCAAATAAAGTGGGTCTTTCTCGGTATGTATGTTGCTGAAAACAACATAGTATCCTACAGAAATGCTTTCTGATTTCAAATACTCTGCCAGTTGTCCTTTGCCCTGCTTAAAATAGTAATTATTAACAAACCGTTTGGTTTCAATGACGTATTTATGGTTTTGATAGAGAATGAGTATATCAGTCCGCCCTCTACCGGTTGGCACTTCGACAAACGTCTGCCCTCCGAAACACTGAATAAAGAAATTAATAAAACCGTCAAGCGAATAGTGCCAAGCGGCTTCCTTCAGATGTTCGGTATCAAACGCCCTAAAACCTCGTCGGCGAACATACGCCCGGTATTCTTTAAGCAATTCATTGATGTTTAACTCTCCATCCGGTGTCAGATATTGGTTGAGCGTCTCAGAAGGCGAGTTGATATAATATTGCGTTTCTCCGTTTATCGACGGGCGGAATGTGTTTATCAAGCGTTTTGCATAGAGTGGTACCGGAATATCCACGTAACCGTCTATCTCATCAACAACACCATTGGCATATAACCAAGCAATATCTGGATCATCAATCGTAAATGCCACCGGTTCATCCCTGAACAGGAGTTTTATCATAAATTCCCGTTTTTCTTGGGCTTTGTGAACAATATTCAGAATATTTTTATCAAATTTCTTGGTCAGAAAAAAGCCAAGTGTTGTATAAAAATCGGCCATCGTTACGGACTGGTTTTTGTCGGTGGCAACTTCTGTGGCCAAATGTGAGCATAATGCACAGACTAAACCAGGCTGTCCTTTGGTGTTATCATAAATGGCTGCTATCACATTGTCTTCAAAAACTTGATTGGATTCTGTCACATATTGCTTTATG
Source organism: Candidatus Parabeggiatoa sp. nov. 1 (assembly GCA_003646175.1). Lineage (GTDB taxonomy): Bacteria > Pseudomonadota > Gammaproteobacteria > Beggiatoales > Beggiatoaceae > Parabeggiatoa. The sequence goes on along the minus strand of QNER01000801.1, from coordinate 955 downwards.
AGTACATTCACATCTTCAAACGTGAAATAAGGAATCTGCAATTCCTCAGTAATGTTAAACGGCGAGGCACCGGATATAACCAATTCCGCAATGGTACTCACACCCACTAAGAGCAGAGAATGTAGGCAATAATATTCTCTTTTATGATAAATTTTCCGGAAAGTGTGCATGACTTCGCTTAACACACCATCAGGGATGCCTTCAAATTCATCAATCACTAGGACAATGGGTTTAGACTGATTCTGAGGTTTTTCAAAAAAATGGATCAGGCTAATTGAATTATGGATTGTGAGTTCAGATTGAATCTCATGTTTTTCAAGTCCACGGTGAAGTTCGTGGTTTAACTCTTGATAAAATTCCTCTTTTGATGCAGTTTTCAAATTTTCAAAACTGATCCAAACGGTTGTCAAATCTCCCTCTTTCTCAAGCTGATTCAATAGCAGTTTGAAAAAGGTGGTTTTTCCGGCTTGTCTGGGTGCAAAAAGGGTAAAATAGCGTCCTTTTTTTACCTTTTCCAAACTGCTTGCCATTAATGCTTCACGCATGACGGTGTAATGCCGGGCTGGGTTACATGGGCCACTTGTGTTAAATTCACGCATGTTATTTCTCTTAAAAAAGTGAACTACATATAATAAAGGATAAGCTCATGGTTATGCCCAATTTCTTATCCTTTCATAAGCAAGCAAACCTTGTAGCCAGGTAGGGGGCCGGCAACACGCTTTACCGTTGCCCACCAAATCTCAACAGAAACTCACAACATCAATGGTGAGCAACAACGTTGCCCACCCTACATGGCTACATGGCTTATACAATTATTTTTTCGACGGCCACAGATTTTTAAGTTTGAATATCTTTTAATCGACAATTTCAATTCTCGATTCTTGATTCCCAGTAGGGTGGGCAACACGCTTTACCGTTGCCCACCAAATCTCAACAGAAAATCACAACATCAATG
>QNER01000800.1 GCA_003646175.1 Candidatus Parabeggiatoa sp. nov. 1 | reverse complement strand
TTCAGCATTATGACGTATTTATTAATGCCGTAGAAATAGGAGAAGGGGAAGAACCCATTGTGACTTATGACATGCTCAATGCGATGAAACCGGATGGCTGGATCATTGATGCGGCCGCTGATGTAGGTAGAGCCATTCAAGGTACTCGTTCTACTTCTATTGAATCCCCCATCTATCAGGATGAACAAGGACATACGTTTTATGTCGTCGATAATTCTCCCTCTTTGCTTTATAGAGAAAGCAGTGAAGCAGTCAGTAAAGGTTACGCAAAGCATGTTTGGTCAAAACCCATGAGTTATTGGTATAGTGATGATTGTATTATTCGCTGATAAGTATGGCTAAAAACCAAGTTTCTTGTCAATAAATAATTTAAGTGATTATGTGCTGATACATCCAGTCATATCAGGCATTTGAGGCTTGATTGAGTCGTGTTATTATAACTTATTGATATTATAATAATTTTACGTATAACTGAACCCGTGCAAAGATTGGTTGTGTGTAAGGTAAACACCATGGTAATCAAAACACAAATTCCTTTATTGAATGATCATCATTCACATCCGTTTTTGTTTGCCGTATTGAGCAATTGTATAAACTTAGCTTCCGTGCGAACTAAAGAACAAGCATTATCCATGATGGAAAATGCTCAAGAAGAAATCAACGTGATCCTTGGATGGAATAACCGTTGGTATTCATTTGAAAAAGAGGAGTTAGATCACTTACCGCCTGTCGTCATTTGTAATACATTTCATCGCTTTGTCATCAATCAAGCCACCCACAAAAAATTGGCGACTGCTCACCCAGAACTTTTAACGCATATTGATGAGGAGGGTTGGGTAGAAAGAAATTTTGCCAAGATTATAAATTTCATACTGACTATCAAATCGTACCACCCTGAACAGATAGCTACTTTTTATCATTATCTCTTGCAACAGGGTGTATGGTATGTCGAGGATATGTCATTACCTAACGAAAGGGTAATTCATTTACTCAAACAACTGGGATATTTGGAAAGAACGCTATTCTGGGCTGAGATAGAAACGTTTTCGGCCTTAAGTCAGGAAGCGCAAAGAGAGATTTATGGTATCAATATATTTCTTGATGGTGCGCTGGGGAGTGAAACCGCCGCACTTAAAAGGCCTTATCTGACGACAGGTAAACAAGGTGTCTTGGTGTACTCCGATAAGGCATTACAGGCAATTATCAGTCAGGTAGCCAAAATAAATAAACCGATAGCATTCCATGCCATTGGTGATCAAGCCATCACTCAAGTCGTCACTGTCTTGACTCAGATAAAAGCCGAGCAAGGAATCATTCCGCCAACACGCATTGAACATTGCCAATTTATCTCGCAACCTGATGCGGAAAAGGCAAAAGCACTGGGCGTGATTTTATCAATGCAACCTAGTTTTAATCTAGATTCGATTCAATATCAAGATAGATTACCAGAAAAATATTGTGCCCAAAATAATCCCTTTAGGATGCTGATTGATGAAATCGGTTTTGTGCCGGGAATTGATTTAATTTTAGGTTCAGATGTTATGCAACACAACCTAACCAAAGTGTTGGAATGTGCCTTATTTCCTCCATTTTCAAATCAAGCATTAACTTTAGATGAGTTTGTTGGGGGATATTGTCTGCCAGATAAAAAGCGGGGTTATATTGAAGTCACCGTTGATGAGGAAAAACAACGTGTTTCAACAGAAGTCAAAATCAGGTAATGTTAAGCGAACGGTAAGCCAGTTAATCTCATTAAAAATAATACCTTAGAAGCTGCTGGTAAAACTGCTGGTACCCCATCCCCCAGCGATCAAAATCCCCAGCCTTATTAAATTTAAGCAAAACCATTAAGCGGTGCTACGGGGGTGGGAGTTTTACCAACGGCTTATTATCGAAATGATTCATACGAGGAATTATATGTTAATAGACGCAGGAATCCTAGCAGTCACGTATATAGGGATAAAAATTTTCAAAAAATATCGCAAACAACGTGATACAACAACAATAAAATCTCAAAAAATTGCAAAGGTAAAGGATTCCACTGTTAATGAAGCTGTAGAAAGAGAAAATCACTATTTGAAAGTGACAACGATTGCGGCTTCCGTATCAGCTATAAGAAATGTTTATTCACCATTAGCTTTTCCATTACATTTTATAAGTGTTGGTTTACTTATTTATATTGTGACTCCGGCCCTAAAACGGGGTGAAAAATTGATTAGACAAAAAAAGTCAGGGAATGATCTACTGGTTTCTACTTCAGCTTTTGTATGTCTTGCTACAAATCAATTATTTACATTAAGTATTGGATATTTATGGTATTATTTTGGTAGCAAACTGATTGCAAAAACTCAAAATCATTCCCAAAAAATGCTGACCAATATTTTTGAACAACAATTTAAAACGGTATGGGTTTTAAAAGACAATGTTGAGATTGAAGTACCACTGGAAACACTTAATATCAATGATATTGTTGTGGTAAACACTGGAGAGGTTGTACCAATTGATGGTGTTGTCACAGCTGGTACTGCTTTGATTGATCAACATGCATTAACCGGTGAGTCTCAACCTGCTGAAAAGGGAAAAGGCGATGAAGTATTCGCTTCAACCGTGATAATTTCCGGAAAAATCTATGTAAAAGTTGAAAAAAGTGGTGAAGAAACAACTGTTTCTAAAATTGGGCAAATATTAAATCGTGCCGTTGTTAAGACTGATGCCCAAACAATGGGAGAAAATTGGGCTGATAGTATCGCTTTACCGATATTAGGTTTAACAACATTCACATTGATGACAGTTGGATATTTCGGGGCCACTGCCGTTGTGACCAGTGGTTTTGGTAGTAGTATAAGAATGCTTTCTCCGTTGGGGGTACTTAACCATATTAATTTAGCGACTCAGCAAGGCATTCTGATTAAAGATGGACGTGCTCTTGAAAAATTAAGTCAAGTGGATACGATACTCTTTGATAAAACGGGTACGCTTACGATAGAACAACCGGAAATAGCACAGATCATTGTTTGTGATGGCTATCAAGAAGATGAGGTTTTAAGATACGCAGCAACCGCTGAAAATAAATTAACACATCCTATTGCTAAAGCGATTATTAATAAAGCAACTGAATATAAACTCACTTTACCCACGATAGATAATTCTAAATATCAAATGGGTTATGGGGTTACAGTCACTCTTGAGGATAAAATAATTCATGTCGGTAGTATTCGATTTATGACAACAGAAAGAATGACACTTCCAGCCAAAATAGAAGAGGCGATAAAGATTTCCCATCATGAAGGTAATTCTCTTGTAATTGTTGCTGTCAATCGTCAGATTATTGGCGCTATTGAAATACAAGCTTCTATGCGTACTGAAGTAAAACCAATGGTGAAAACTTTACGACAATTTGGTATTAAGCATATTTCCATCGTATCAGGAGATCATGAACAACCGACTAAAAAATTGGCAACTTCTTTAGGCATGGATAGTTATTTTTATGAGGTTCTTCCAGAAAATAAAGCTCAAATTGTTGAACAATTACAACAAGAGGGCAAAGTCGTTTGTTTTGTAGGTGATGGTATTAATGATGCGATTGCCATGAAAAAAGCAGATGTTTCTATTTCTATAAAAGGTGCATCATCTATTGCGACAGATATTGCCCCAATTGTTTTAATGGACAGTGGGCTATCTCATCTATGTCAATTATTTGAGATTTCAAGAAGTTTAAATACGACTTTGCGTAATTCTCTTAAAATTGCTATTACGCCAAATATTCTTACCATAGCCGGTGTTTTTCTGTTAAATTTTGGGAGATTAGATGGTATTGTTTTGGATGCTATTGGTTTAAGCGTTGGTATTTTTAATGCTAAGAAGTGCTCAAAACATCAACCTCAATATTCATCCATAAAAAGTATAGCTAAGGATTGAATCTAATACCGTCTTTGAGTCAATGTCATTAAATTAAGGAAAATGTATTATACTCATTGGCTTTCAAACCTTATGTAAAATCGAATTATGGAAAAATGCACCTCGGTTGGTGAAAATGACAAAACCATCCGCTCAATTTCAATTACCCGTTCACTTTTAAAACAAAAACCGACTATTAAGCTTGCCAAAACGCTTGGTATAGAAAATTACTACGCTGAAACGCTACCTGAGGATAAAGCTAAAATTGTTGAAAAGCTACAAAAACAGGGGCGAAAAGTCTGTTTCATGGGTGACGGTATTAATGATGCGGTTGCGTTACAAAAAGCCGATGTTGCTATTTCATTACACGGTGCTGCAACTATCGCGACAGATACGGCCGAAATTGTGTTAATGAAACCAGATTTATCTTATCTACCTTATCTATTGCAAATAGCTAACGATTTGAATAACCGAATAAATACGAGTACAACCTTGAATACAGCCTCTGGC
>QNER01000799.1 GCA_003646175.1 Candidatus Parabeggiatoa sp. nov. 1 | reverse complement strand
GCTGAAGTTGACCTAATTGGACTGCCGACTTGAATTACAATACTTACAAAAGCGCGAAACGGCTACCGGATTCGTGCCAGCGGTTGGGACTGCTCAACCAGGACTCTAGTTGCAACTTTACCTAGTTGTCAACAGAGAGCGAATTACCTAATGATCAACTTTGAGTAGGTTTTTAGGAGCAGATACATAATATCTTATATTCTTATTATCAAAATACTGAATTTTATGTGACTTAGCATCAACAAAAAACTTTTAACCACGTATATTACCTAAATCCTGCAAGTAATTTTATATTTAATATTTAGGCGATAGCGGGAAAATAATATACCCGTATAGAAACCAATTTATTTGAAAAAACTTGGTTTGTTGTAATTTCGTTAAGGGTATTTTATTTAGCCGCAACCGCCTTACTATAATAATCAATTAGTTATAGATAAAATGGAGTCACTGTTTTTTCACAATTTTAGTAAACTTTTCAATGAGTTAGTGACTCACTTGCAGGATTTAGGTATTACATAATTTTTTTGAACTATTCGCTATTTGCGATTTTCTGTTCGTGATTATCGAAAATCCAGAAGGTATTAGATATTATACCGATTTAAGATTAAGTGCTTGATTTTATTCAACTTGTATAAATGCTAACCAATAAATCAATGGGTTACGTTAAATCGGTATAAACTCTACTGTTTAGGAGCCCAAAACGTTTGGGTGATCCAAACTGGGGTGGTGAAAATCAGGTGATTTTGGTCAGCCTTTAAAAAAAAGTTCACTAAAAATAGTGACTTAAATCACCATTTTTTCATTAGCCGTAACTACTCAGCCCTGAAAGGGCGCTTTATTAAAGCCCAGGGCAGCGCCCTGGGTGAAGGGGCAATTTAAAATTTTAATGCGCCCAGAAAGGGCTTTCACATCATAAACACCTGCACCTGCCGCAAAGCCCCAGGCTATAATAATTCGCACACTTTGGTGCTGAGTAGTTACCATTAGCCATTAATACTTCGCAATTCACAATTTCACCACCCCAGAACCAAACTAAAGTTTGAGCTCCTATTTATACCGCTCAGCCAGTTCGCGGATTTCTTTTTTTCTCAAATCTTTGGCTAATCGGTGAATTTTTTTGGCAAACGGTACTAATTGCACATCGGTTTTTTCAAGTTGTTCCGAAAATGTAATAATACCATTCATATCGCCAAGCCGGGCAAAGTTAAGCAAAATAGTGGCTTGTTCGATAGAAAGTCCTGCTAACGACACTTCTGCTTGCAACTCGCTGTTTTTGCTTGGGATTATGTGAACGTCGTCCTGCCCCTCATAAATCCAAGTCAAGTTCAGATGCGTTTGCAAGCGTTCTAATAGCACATCCGCTTTAAAAGGTTTAGTGATAAAAGCGTTGCTGCCATCCAGGCTGTTTTCTTGATTAGAAATAAAGGCATCGGCTGACACGGCAATGATAACGATATCTTTGAACGCGGGTATTTTTCTGATTTGGTGTGCCGCTTCATAACCATCTAACACGGGCATATTTAAATCCATCAAAATCAAATCAGGCCGCCATTCACAGGCTTTGTCCACCGCATCCTGACCATTGCTCGCTTCCATCACTTCAAACCCTAAAGGCCTTAACAATTTTATCAATACTGAGCGATTTTCCCATTTGTCGTCAACCACCAGAATTTTTATGGCATCACCTTGAAAGCCTGTAATAATAGAGCCTTCTACCAGCGTCATGTCAACCGGCGTTGGTACCGGCAAATCCAGCGTAAACCAAAACGTGCTACCGTGTTCCACGGTACTTTCAACGTGCAATTCACCACCCATTAACTCAACTAATTTCTGGGCAATAGACAAACCTAATCCCGCACCAGACAAACCTAATCCCGTACCATCGTCCCGATATTTATCATCGTCTACCTGCTTGAAGGGTAAAAAAATTTTTGACAGCGATTCCGGTGCAATCCCAATACCGGTATCTTCCACCTGAAAATGAATTTTACCTTTGTTATAACCGACTTCTAAAAAAACACCGCCTTGTTGGGTAAATTTAATGGCGTTGCTAAGTAAATGAGTAATAATTTGTCGTAGCCGCTTTTCATCTACAACCACAAAGCGAGGAAAATGCGATAACGGCTTATAGATAAAAGAAATTTGCTTTTCTTCGGCCTGTTTCACAAATAAATTAACAATTTCTTGAAAAAAATAAGGAAAATAAAACTGGCGTGGTTCGAGTTTCAAACTGCCCGCTTCAATTTTGGAAAAATCTAAAATATCCGAAATCAGCGTTAATAAATATTTACTATTGCGACGGATAATGTTTATTTTATCTTGTTGCCGGTGGCTTAAACTTTTGTCTCGTTCAAGAAGTTGGGTATAACCATAAATCGCATTGAACGGTGTACCTAACTTGTGGGCCATGCCGGCAAGAAAGCTATTTTTGACACGATTGGCCATTTCAGCCGCTTGTTTAGCCTGTTGTAACTCCTGTGCCTGCGTTTTCAGTTGACAAACGGGATCATGCAATGAGCCTGCATGGTTCATTGAAGCGCACACATCAATAATTTGGATCAAGCAATGGGGGGGGTGATTGGGCAAAGAGATTGGCTTAATAAATATTTGCTGTTGCGGGCACCCTTTTTCTTCATGCCCAGTCACCGTTCCATAAAGGGGAAAGGGGGAATGGTTTAAATGGGGCGACAACACCGAGGCGATACCCGATTTCAAAGCATTCTCAATAGCGGCCATGACTCGTGAGTTGGCAATTTCTGGAAAGACATCCTCAATTGTCCGTTCCAAGATTTGCTCGCGAGATAATTTGGCTGCGTTTGAGAGCCAATGGTTGCAAAAAATGATCTGCTTTGCCGAGTTTAGAAGAATGAAACCATTTTCACTTTCTTCTAAGCACGTCAAAAGGATTTGTTTGGAGAATAGTTCTTGCATATCTATTTTTAGTAATCGTTACAATAAAACTGACTACTATATGTTCAAGTTTTTTGTAAGCCGTTGATTTAAATTTTTTTGTATAAACATATTAAAAATCAATGAGTTATATATATAAACACTCAAAAATTGATTGCCGCAAAGCCAAATAACATCAAAAGCTTGTGAGCCCAAAATGGTGGGCAAAAAAAAAGACTTTGCCCACCCTACATTTTGACTAATAAAATGCCCCTTTGGCGGGCGCAAAAACGCCAACAACGAGCCCTGAAAGGGCGATATTAATAGAGCCAGGGGCAACACCCCTGGTTAATAGGGGCAACACAACCCAAGGAAAAAAACTTGAACATCGAGTAATATGTATAAATGTAGTATAGTGTTTTAAATAAAACTTTTGGCCAAAAACTTCGGGCTAAAGTTCCGGGACGCGGTGGTTTGTATGAGTTATTGTAAACAACGGGGTGGAAATTTTAGGCGGGGGGCGCATTCCCATTTTGTTGGAAAAGGAGAAAGGAGATCGTTTTGAGCGAAAAGGAACTTGAATACGGGAGCATTCTCATTGGTAAAAAATGGTAACCTGTTGATTTAACAAGTATCTCATTCAACGCTCAAATAAATCACTTACAAAGCTACCCACTTTTTTGGAATGTTCCCTACCCTTTCCCTTTTTTCCTTTTCCCTTCCTTAATTTTTGTTCAACAAAATGGGAATGCTCTTGGCGGTGGGTAGTTTGATAAGGAATGAGGTTTTAGGCAAGATCGAAAAAAGAATATACCAAGGGTGCGATAAACGACAAGGATTGTATATAAAAAAGGATTTAAAAAACCTATAACGACAAGTGTCTGTTTGGGCAAGTTCAACAGCATAAGAGATGTCAATTTCAACCGGACAGCGAACTCACCAATCCTTTCTTATATACAATCCTTGTCGTTAAGGGCTTTAATCTCAACAATCGCAATCGCATTGAAGTTATTATTGTCAGACTAAAAACTTGCGAGCCTAGTTATTTATTAGACATTAATACCTTCGCCAAAGGATTTTGAACAGGATTAAACGGATTAATAAGATTAACAGGATTTTAAACACCGCTGCGAACAAATTGGCTGCCACGCAATGAGAATCTGAGACTTAAAGCGAGTCAAAATCAATCCTGTCAATCCTTAAATCCGTTTAATCTTGTTCAATTTTTTTTGATTGGCGAAGGTATTGAGACATTATATCTATTTAATCTAAAGTGCTTGATTTTATTGATTTTTTAAAATAAGATTTGCCATTAAATCAATGGGTTACGTCAAATCGGTATAATATCTATTATTTGGGAATTACCCAATATTAATCAAGGCTTCGTCAAAATCTGATGTCACTTATTAATTTAAGTCACGCAATTAAATGATTTCGTACAAGGTTCGCCTTGTACTCCTGACGAAAATTAAACCTGGGAGCTTAGTCTGCTTTAGTTTCGGCGTTTCAGGCTCAACT
>QNER01000798.1 GCA_003646175.1 Candidatus Parabeggiatoa sp. nov. 1 | reverse complement strand
CGTTGCAAGACTATAAGAACCAAAGGCGTACTACGCCCACCGTCGCGCTGAAAGACATTGACAAATTGAGAAATGAGTCAAAAATGGATAGTCAACAACTTGAATTACTGGATGAATTGGAAAATCACATCAAAACTAATTTCCCGAGTCATGGTACTAAATAGTGTTCTTGTGCCGGACGGGGGGGTTACATGTTAAAACGGATACTATCCCATCGAAGGATAGCATCCGTAAAATTGGTTTCAATTCTTGGGTGCATTCCGATTTTCCTGAACAGTAACTACAAGGATTGTTTTTTAGAAAGGATTTATAAGAAAGGATGTCGATGATAAACATGGATTTGTTCCAGGATGCCTTGCACGAGTGCGGGTGATAGCACCAGGCTCATATCCTTAATATTCAAGTAATTATCAAAACTGATAGATGGTAAGGCGCATTGATATTTAGAACTACTTATCAACCAATCCTTTTTTATAAGCAATCCTTGTAGTTATTTTTATCAACCAATCCTTTTTTATAAACAATCCTTGTAGTTATTTGCAATCCTTGTCGTTATTTTTTATGACAGCATTAATGTATATGTTATTTATTAGCAGCCGAATACCGGCTAATGCATTGGAAACTGATATGATTCTTAATCCAAATCATGTCGATTTTCCAGCGACGGGTTTGCGAGTTCCGTCCATCTTAAAACTACATCGCCTTATCATTTAGTATGCCAATTACTTCAGAGCATAAGCTGTATCATGTGGGCCAACCGTTAGAAATACTCACAAAAACAGTAATTACAGTCCAAAATTTCTCGACACTCTTCACAAATAACGAATATTACCCGGAAGTTTTTATCAATTCTCGCACTACGACAACCGCGTAAATCTAATTATCCCACACCTCTTCATGTGAATATAATTTCACTTTGCCTTGTGTGGACCGATTTTTAATATCCTGCATATCGTTGTAAAGCGGTGTGTTCGGTTCAAGATAAACAATATTTTCAAGCGCAAAATCCGCCAGTTCTTCTCGAATAATGCGTCGAATCAGTGGTTCTAACGTTGTGAGTAAATCATCTACGTTGAACACAATTTGTTGTGATGAATGTGGCATAATTTGATTCCTTAACTTCATTCGCTCATTTTTCCTTGTTCCCACGCACGCTCGTGCAAGGTAACCTTGCACTCCTCATCTCACGCACGTCATTTCTCATATCGTCAACAATCCTTTCTTATAAATCCTTTATAAAACGCAATCCTTGTAGTTATGACTTAACCGCGCCGAGACAAACCTAAACCATATAAATAAATGTCTGGAATTTGATAATGTATTTCTGGGCGTTTTGTCGTTGGTTCGCGTTTTTCCAAGAGTCCAATTTCTGCCATTCTGTCGAGAATGATTTCAGGAGTCGCATTTGTGGTATTTGCGCGTGATTGAATAAACTTTAACATGGCTTCTTGTGATTTGGGAAAAGTGTTAAAAACATGTTTAAACGTATCCGGCAGAAATTCTTTCTTTTTTGAGCCCAGTTCTTGCTGATATTCTGCTTTTAAATCACGAACCGCGATTTCAGAAACTGGGGACTGTAGTGCTTCCCGAATCATTGTCTGCGGAATAATAGGATTTTGCAACTGATTATTCAAGGCTAATCCCGCAGCTTCTGCAAATAACGCAATAATCCAGCGCGGTGCAACCTGTTTTTGGCTATCTGAAAGATGTTTGGGTATCCAAGTAAAGGTGTATCCCCTTTTCCGGGTGGGCCCCATATATTCTCCAATTAACCATTCGATAACTGGACGAATAGACTCTTCTTGTTGGGGGGGCATGATACCAACCGGGGTTTGCTCAAATCTTTGGTGGATGTCTGGAAATATATCTTTCAAATAATGGCTTAAATTCTCAAATGCCACCTTGAGAAACAAGCGGTAGATATGATTTTCATCATTCCAACGAATTTTATATAACAAAACGCCTTCACGAATCTTCGATTTATCTTCGATATTGACATCTTGATCAAAAATGTCTTCACGCAAAAACACTTTTGCCAATAAGCGTTGTTGATTTTGTTGAACACTGGACTGCCACCATTCTACTAAACCACTGATATATTTAGAACGTGTGATCAAATCATTACTCGCCACTATTCTATCAAGATAATCGTACACCAGATAAATTTGCCCCACGTCGGGATAACGTTGTTGATTTTCCAATTCAGTTAAAAACTGTTCAACTTGAAAGTTGACTTGAGAATCAAATAATTGGTGAGTAAAAGTTTCAGCGTCAGTTGATAAAATGGTCTGTTTGCCATCACAGTTTAAGGCTTTTTGTATCTCCCTAACGGCTAGATACTGCCAAAATCTCATATAAAAACTAGGCATCTTTTCTTTATAAGCACGTTGCCCTAAATCACTCAGTACCCCAGCACTCATAAAATGGTGAGTTTCCGCACTAAAACCTATAATCCATTTCGCTTGTGATAAGGCCTCTTTTTGAGGCGTTAATTTAAAATAACTGGCTAAGTCATTCAGATAATTAGGAAAACGCAACACTTGGAACAGTGCGGATTTACCACTGCCTTTACGTCCCAGTATTAAAAACGCTTTTGGCTCAAAGAGAAAGCGAAATTGTGGTAACGGTAAAAACCGCAATCGCAATTTCTCTTCATCCTTAAGATCCGTTTCAGCTTGCCCCCCGGTAATCAGTTCCCTTAAACCTTTTCGTAACAAAGTCAAGTGATCAGCGTTGAGGTTGTAACCAGAGGCACTGGTGACGGTATCCCCCCCAAGTAAGGGTAATTTAACTTCCACAATCCGTGCAACCAGTTGATCATAAGGCGGATTAGCCACTTGGCTTTGGGCATAATCAATACTTTGAAGATCACGTTTTAAAGGTAATTCTCGAATATGACGAATAAACACCGGATGATGTGGCACCGCATCTAGGGGAGTTTCATCGTCTTCTACGCTTGGAAACGAAGTCCCTTGCGCCCAAAAACGTTCATAAATATAGTCTTTCACCACCTCGTAAGCGGTTTCTCGTAACTCAGTCTCAATTATGTTATTTTCTGGTTCGTCCCCCCCAAAAGGTACTGGCGAAAACACAAATAACAAGCGACTGGCAATTTGTTCACGAGTTAAGTTTTGATGCTGTAAAATAGGGCTGAAATGTTGTAGCACAAAATGCATACCCTGTACATTTTGTTCCCCTAAACCAAATAGCATAACGTTCAGATGAGACAAACTATTAACCGCTAAACCGCCAATATCCGTAATACCTGTGCGTAAATCGACAATAAAGTAGTCAAAAATTTTATACGCTTGCAAATCAAGAAATAAATGGTTTAAAGCCGACTGAGTGCCTTGCTTAACCATCGCTTGAAAATCAAGTCGGCCTAATTTAACCAGATAATTATGAGCCCCATTTTCTAAACCCGCCGGCAGCAACCATAACTCCCCCCCTCTGTTTTCCACCGCTTGATCCGGCAAACGGACAAGATAATCTGCCATCGGCAAAGGCTTATCCTTAAACAAAGGACGTTCCAGCAGATAGTCAATAACACCGGCTGGCGTTTTTTCCTGAGCGAAATAAGATAGCCCGGGTGCTTCTAAATCCAAATCAATCATACACACTCGTAGCCCTTGTCTCGCGAGTTTCAAAGCCGTCATTGCCGCAGCCGTCGTCCGCCCTACACCCCCTTTGAAAGAATAAAAACTAATGATATATGGCGGTGTTCTTAACACCTTCGATCCCACCGATTGCAACCATGACTGCCCCTCAAAAATCCGTTCAATTATTTTAACTTGCGGTGGCATACCGCCTTGCGATACCGGTTGCGCTATGTCTGACATCTTTATCCACAAAGGATCGTCTGGCTCATGCAGTATCGCAAAAGGATTGACACAATAAAAACGGAGTTTTTGATCGGCTGCTAATTGGTTTTCAAACTGTGCTCGAAATTTTTCACTCTCATCATTGTTCAACAAATGGCAAGAGATGCGCCCTTGAAGATCACGAAGAACGATGATGGATTGCTTTGTCGTGAAAATTGGATAAATTTGTTTAATGTATTGCAAAAAAGCTGATAATGCTTGATCAATATGGTACATAATTAAACACTTCCATTCAGACGTAATTCTTGCAAGAAAGAGAATATATATAATTGTGAATTGTGAATTGTGAATTGTGAATGAATTGCTCCTGTGCCTTCATAAGCACTTCTCAAGTGTTATCAAGTTCTCATTCATTTTCACGGTTTTGAAGTTATGGTGTGATGAATGTAGGTTCAACCACATAACCAGCAAAATAACAAGCGTTATGCCAACACCGGTTATCGTGCAAACAACGACTATCATGTTGCATTGATTCAGCCGCACCAAAATAATCATCTGCCATAACATCATCCATCATTTAAGTTAAGTAAATT
>QNER01000797.1 GCA_003646175.1 Candidatus Parabeggiatoa sp. nov. 1 | reverse complement strand
GTGCTAATACTTTCCTGATCAAACCACGTGGTTTTGCCGGCTTGTTGCAGCGCGGTGTTCAGTTCGCGTGCAAAATCGCCATCTTTGCGCGAATAGGACAGAAATACCTCAGTGCCTAATTGGCCTTTGGCCGCTTCGCTGGCGGTGATTAATTCTTTATGCAGTGCCAGGGGTGGGTGCAGCGCTCGTCCTTCATTCAGGCGCAACCAGGTTTGGGCGTTTTCTAAATTATGCCCTCGCAACAAAAAGGACGGTTTACGATCTTCGGCAGTCCATTTTAAGGATCGAGCCAGTAAGACTTTATGTTGCTCATAATATTCACGATCATGCCGTAAAATATTTAAAATATCGTCAATGTCACTGTCGTAATCCGCCTGACAAGTATTATCAGTGAAGTCGACATACTGCAAACCACGAAGTGCTTCGGGAAAATCCGCAGCCGGGGTGGGCGCAATTAATAACGGGACAACGCGCTTATGATATTGCAACGCCCTCGCTAACTCACGCTGGCAATATTCGGAAACCACCGAATGAGGGCTGACGAAATAAAAAAAATTGTCGGCGTTTTCAATCCCAACTTCAATCGCCCGCCCGTAGTCCGCGCCCTTTTGGATATCCCGATCATGTATCCAGGTGGTTTTGGCATAATGCGACAGCGATTGGATTACCAAATTGCGAATGTTTTTATCTTGTACGTCATAACAGATAAAAATATCCGTCATCAGATTTTCCGCATTTTTGCGCGCCTCGCAAATATATTCGCAGACTAAAGCGGTGGGTTGGCACGGTGGTTGCTTACCCCCCAGAAATTCGGTCAACAGCCATTCTTCGGCCGCGATGCGTTCTTTACCCACCAATAAGTGTTGGGTGGCCTTTTGATTGTTTTGCCAATGCAGCGCATTTCCCAAAATATCGGTATGCGTATGCACATACTCTTTTTGCCGCGAAAGTACCGCAGTTAGCCGCTCAACCACACTTTCAAGCGCATCAATGGTTTCGCCAAACACTGGCAAGTCGTGACTTTCTAAATATTCAATATCTTCATGCTTGGCCCAATTATTTTCATAAGGCTGGGCCCATTCCACCAAGCGTTGACAATCGGCATCGGACAATTCTTCTTTAGCATCCAACCAATCGGTTTTACCGATTAGCGCATGGGAGCGATTAAGGACATCTTGCGTGGAGCGAATGTTAAGGTCAGGCAAATTGAAAAACTGATAAAAAGCCACCAAAACTTGTTGATCGCCGGCCGACAGTGCTTGCGAAACGGTTTTGAATATCACCATATGATTAACGGGAATAACCCGTTTACCGAGCAGACGCGCATATTCCAACTCAACCAGGCAAAACGGCGAAGTCAAACACCGCGGTGCCATTATGCACACGAAGTTATGCGCCGACTCAATGCCGTGATTAATGCGTTGTTGATAGTCATCGCCATCGGGAATATTGACTTTGTCAAACCATATATGATGGCCAGCCAGTTTCAATTGTTGGTGCAGCCGGGCGACAAAGTTTAAGCTTTCGCGGCGGCCGTAGGAGATGAAGACTTCTTTGGATTGATTAGTCATCATTGTAATAGGTAATCGTTTTGGAGTCCAAACGATTGCGTCGTTTTTAGTTTGGGGGTGGCAAACTAGGCACTGGGGTCATTAGATGGGAATGCTTCACACAAGGGCTTACGCTGCGGATTGCCCCTACGAATCATAGCAAAACGTAGGGGCAATCCTTTATGGTTGCCCTTACGTCATTTATCAATTTGAATCAATCCCATTCAACGATCCCAGTGCCGGCAAACTAAAATCGACGCAAAAGTTGGCAGCTCAGCAAAAACTTTTGCGTCGATTGGACTCCTTAAAAAAATCAGTGTGCATTATTTCATAGCCTTTATTGATCTGTCAAATTTTTTGACCTATTAAAGGTTGTCACGTTTTTGACCTATTAGTATTTTAATTTTAATTTGATGGGAATTGGCGATTGGGGATGATGGGCATTTTCGATAGACTGATACCTATCAGTCGGTGCGATTTGACCCCCTCATTCGTCGACGTTCTATCCCATCATTCGTCGGCGATCTATCCCATCATTCGTCGGCGATCTATCCCCTAATTCATAAATTCAGCCCCTGTGATCATTTTTTGCCATTGAATGATAAGGGCGGATACCGCCTCGGCACGGTTTTGTAACCACGCCGCGAGCATTGCCGGCTGCGACTGATTTCTAAATCGGTGTCATTAAAACTTAACCTATTAAGTACTGAAGCACAACTTAGTGTCGACGGGGCAAAGAGTGCAAAATGAGCATCCATGCCCATTTTACCTTTGCTTCCCGCGACACGGATTAAATGGGGCTCTGGCTGTCCGGTACCACGATCCTTGCGAGGCGAAGGAATCGTTCCCCCATGACTTTACGACGGCTTGCATTTTCTGACGAAAATGCCCAGCTACCAAAGACTACTCGCCATCCATGGCTCGCAGCGAATTTTCAGGTATTTTGTACCCACCAAGGGCTTTTTCTTGCCCACCTTAAAAATGGTGGGCAACAAAAAGACGTTACCCAACCTACATTATTATTCATTTATATTATAATGTTATAAAACTTATTTTTCTTGCCCACCTTAAGCTTAAATGGTGGGCAACAAAAAGACGTTACCCACCCTACATTATTATTCATTTATATTATAATGTTATAAAACTTATGCTTCAGAAAATGCTTGTAATGTTGTATCAATATGATCCTGCCAATCATCAGTAAGATTTGGGACAATGTTTGAGAAAGTAGTGACAGCGATCCCATCCGACAAAACTAATATGATAAACCCAAGCATTTCCTGATATGTTTAGCCAAAGCATCGTCAATTTCTGCATGTCTTGGAACGGGTTGTTTTTGATTCGTCAACGGATTCAAATAGATATCGTGTCTTGAACCATGTCTTAAAAGAACACATCCGTCTTTTAATAATCCGCGTATAAAAAACTTTCTTTTCATAGCGCAATTTCTTTGGTTTGGTATTTTTCTGGTACATCATCCATTATCATCAGACGGTATGCGTCTTTGATATTTTCTTCGAGTTCTTCTAATGTTTCTCCTTGAGTCATAATTTCTGGATGTTCTTGGAGCTTACCTAACCAGAATTTATCGCTTTTCCAATAAATCATTGTCATTTTGGTTTTCATATTAATCCCATCAAGATAACTTATAGGGCAAAACCGTAAAGCGTTTCCAAAACGCGGTTTCTAATTATTTATCTAAAAAATTCTAGTACCACAAATTAGCAAAATCAACGAATTAACCCAATACCTCTTAACACCTATCAGTTTGTAAAACAGGCTATTTTTCAACACAGAGAACACCGAGTACCACCGAGTACCACAGAGTATAAGTATAGGATTTTTACATATTATTATAAAAAACTGGGTGTAATGTTGTGTTTTTTTGACCCTCGAATTTTAAAACTGATAGGTGGTAAGCCCAATACCTTTTTAACCCAATACCTTTTTCAATCAATCCGTCAAATCCGTCAATGCGCTGTACTTCCATCTAAAAATTCATTAACCCACGCAGGTAACTGAGATTGACTATGTGCTTGTTTCAGTAAAGTTGCGATATGCGCTTTACGCGTTTCTTTTTCAAAAAGCCAATAACATCGACGTGTGCGTGGTGGCTGAATAGGAAAAGCGGCAAAAAAGGGTTTATATTTATTGGTACTAACATCACCGTGCCAACCGGTGGGCAAATTAAGACGACTCGCTTCTCTATATAATTGATCCAAGGTTGTTCGGAACTGTTTTTCTTCATCATTCAATGTCGCCAGCAAATCATACAATGCCTGCAAATCTGGTTTTAAAGGCACCGATAATAATACCCCCCCCTTTTGACAAACAAAAGTCCAACAATCCAAAGAAACACGTTGCCACATACCATGTTCAATGACATTGGCTTTTGCAAACACATCTATTAAAGTTAGCAAATGTTGTGCCATTGTGCCAAGCCAATCGTGTTTTGGATTTAACGGATCAGGTTGTTCACAACCGTTATCTTCGCTACCGTTGCAGCCAAAGCAACGTGTCGCGCTTTGAAATTGACTGAGGAAAAAGTCCAAACGTGTTAAAGGTTCTAAAGCATTCGCCCGGTTTAACCACGCATGGTGTGCAAAAAAACCTGGTAATTTGTTGCTAACAAAACCTTGCACATTGTTTAAGTCACGTTGAGGTTGTGCTTCGCGCAAGTCTGCGTGTTCTAACTGAACAAACTGTTGCTTGATTTGTATTAAATTATCCACTAACGCATTGACTTCATCCAAACTGTCGGGGGCAACCGGTTGATGTGCAGGTGGAAATGGTAACAATTTAGAATAATCTATTAAACGTTGCCAAAGGGCGAGTTCAATTTGCAATATCCGCTGTGCAGCGGTTAAGTCAGT
>QNER01000796.1 GCA_003646175.1 Candidatus Parabeggiatoa sp. nov. 1 | reverse complement strand
TTTAGTCATTACGCTAAAAATGTTTGGCAGGTGCAGGGTGGGGTGGTGAAAATCCGGTGATTTGGGGACAAAAAGTGATCCAGTTTTTGTTCCGCATTTACAGAAAAATCACTAAAAAGAGTGACTTAAATAACCATTTTTTCATTAGCAATTAATACTTCACAATTCACAATTCGCGCCTAAAGTTTTTGCGCGCAAAAACTTTAGGCGCGAACACAATTTTCACCACCCCAGGTGCAGGGCCCCTTCATTTAGGATTATTTAGTTTCTAATTTCTAATCCAACTCCATTATCTTGTCTAATCCTATTCAATGAGCTGAGCACCGAGCGTTAATTTTCGTGACGTTTGACAAAACGATACTGGTAGTGGTGACAGTAACTACTCTGAGTGACTGTTTTTTTGATAAGTCACACATTATCCTATTGCCACACAATATGAAATGTGGATATAGGATTATTTAGTTTCTAATTTCTAATCCAACTCCATTATCTTGTCTAATCCTATTTATTCATTCAATGAGCCTAATACCGAGCGTTAATTTTCGTGACGTTTGACAAAACGATACTGATAGTGGTGACAGTAACTACTCTGAGTGAGTGGTTTGTTGATCAGTTACACATTATTCTTGTGCCACACAATATGAAATATGTATTTTAGCATTATGCGCATTCCAATGTCTATTAATTTGTTAGGGATTTAGGGATTTAGGGATGACGCAGAAAATAATATACGCTTGCTCAGATGCTATCCCTCCAAAGGGATAGTATCTGTCACCATTTGTTGCGTAAGTTATTTGCTGCTAAGTCCCTTACTAATCTCAGTCGCAGGAGTCACTTTTTTCGTGTTTGGAATAATTTATTGTCTTCCAGAAACGGATTTGTCGCGTGTTGTCGTTTAACACCCAAAGTGCCTAGTGCAGGATAGCGGAAATCTTCGGACCGCCCAGCCAACAGCTAAAGCAGTTGTCTGAAAGCGAAAAAGGCTAAAGCCGACTAACCCTCTTTGGTAGTGCCCTTTAGGGTACTTAAGCTTTTAGACAACTGCTGTAACAAAGAAATTTTTGCGCGCAAAAATTTCTTTGTTACAAGCTGTTGGCTGAGGTGGTCTGGAAACTTCCGCTTTCTGGCACTAGAAATCCGATTTTTAGCAAAAATCGGATTTCTTTAAGCGTATTTTTGACAAAATGGTATATTTGTTTATTTATAAGGAGGTTGTAATG
Organism: Candidatus Parabeggiatoa sp. nov. 1; assembly: GCA_003646175.1. Lineage (GTDB taxonomy): Bacteria > Pseudomonadota > Gammaproteobacteria > Beggiatoales > Beggiatoaceae > Parabeggiatoa. The sequence goes on along the minus strand of QNER01000796.1, from coordinate 3,206 downwards.
AAAAAAACTAAGTGCTGGTTTCTTAGCACTGCGTTAATAAGTACCAACGTGTTTGCTCAAACCGTTATCTTGTCTGATGACTTTGAGTCGGGCATCTTAAATCATGATCATTGGACAGCGAGGCCAGGGATAAACGATCAAGTGGGTGGCGTTGTGGAAGTGACCGCCAATATTCAAGGAGTAGACGCAGATCATCAAGGATTATATGGTGTTGCGATGGGAAGAAGCAATGGTGGTGAATACACGACAAATGCTTTGGATTTGCGTTTAGACTTGTCTGCTTATGAGCAAGTTGAGTTAAGTTTTTGGATCAAAGATCAGGCCGACGACACTCAAGAGCATGATGGTATTTGGTTCAGCGATGATGGTGGCGCGAGTTTCCATAAGGTTTACAGTTTGGATGTGTCTGATTGGAGTGACGTATGGGGACAACTACCACCCATTGATGTTGATCGTTTGGCCTCTGAAAATGGCTTAAGACTGACTAATCAGTTTGTGATTAGATTTCAACAGTATGGGTCAGGAAATTTTTCAGAAGGTTACACAGATGGCATCTTTTTAGATGATGTTTTGGTCACTTCTCCTACCGTCGCCTACGCGACTCTGCCCTTTGAAGATGATTTTGAAAGCGGTGAATTCGGTGATGCTTGGGCATGGAGTGACCCTTATTTTACCACACTACCTGAAACAATCAGACCCGGTGGTCTCGTCACAGTCGTCCCGGTTATTCAAAGAATAGAGGCCTCTCATCAAGGACGATATGGTGTGGCTATGGGTAGGAGAGTTGGTGGTGGACATACCACTAATGCTCTGGATTTGCACTTAGACTTGTCTAGCTATGAGCAAGTTGACCTGAGTTTTTGGTTCAAAGATCAGGCCGACGACACTCAAGAGCAAGATGGTATTTGGTTCAGCGATGATGGTGGTGCGAGCTTCCATAAAGTTTACAGTTTTGAGGTGTCTAATTGGAGTGACGTATGGGGACAATTGCCACCCATTGACGTTGCTCAATTAGCAACTGAAAATGGTTTGAAACTAACCAATCAGTTTGTGATCCGGTTTCAACAGTATGGTTCTGGGAATTTTTCGGAGGGTTACACAGATGGCATCTTTTTAGATGACATTTCGGTTACCTCTCCTACTGTCACCTACGCAACGTTACCTTTTGATGATGGTTTTGAGAACGGCGAATTGAGTCATGCTTGGACATGGAGTGATCCTAATCTCACAACCGTACCTGAAACCGTTACACCCGGTGGTCTCGTGTCAGTTGTCACCAATATCAAAACGGTAGAAGCACCGTACCAAGGGCTTTATGGTGTCGCTATAGGTAGGAGAACCGGCGGAAAAACCACGACCAATGCATTGGATTTGCATCTTGATTTGTCGGCTCACGAGCAAGCTGAACTGAGCTTTTGGATAAAAAATAATGGTGATGAGACCCAAGATGAAGATGGTATATGGTTCAGCGATAATGGGGGACTTTTGTTTAGAAAAATGTACACTTATGATCCCTCCAAGCTGTCTTCTGAGTATCAGAAAATCACTCTTGATGTGGATGCGTTAGCCTCTGAAAAGGGTCTCAAATTCACTCATCAATTTATTATCCGGTTTCAACAATATGGTTCTGGGAATTTTACCGAGGGTTACAAGGATGGCATCTTTTTAGACAATGTGTCAGTCGCTGCAAGGGGCACACCTTCGTGTTCAGGAAATGCTACCTATGACGCGGCAACCGGAATACTGAAGGTGCCTGATGTACACTTTGAAAATCAGTGTTTTGCTGTAGAGCTGGAACAAATTGAACCGATGGGGGATTTTGTGTTTAAGCTCCAGGACGCAGTTCAAGCAATCCGGTAAAATGGCTATCGCTGTTTCTTGTTCCCAAACCGAGTTTGGGAATAAGAAATACAAAAATCTTGAAATTCATAAAGCGACAGAAAGATGTTTTTCAAGCCAAAATGATTTGATTTTTCGGTAGTCCTAAATGGGTAGTAATAAAGTTCAAAGCGAAGGGGTGCATTTCCAAAAAAAGGTCATTCTCAATGTTGAGTACCACCCTTTAGTACAACGGAGCAGCTGCAAAAACAGATAAAAATCACTTGAACGAAAACAGTTTTCTTAAAATTCATTGGAAGGGTCAATTTTGAACGATAGCATTCCAGAAAAAGGAGTCCAAACTTTAGTTTGGTAAGTCCAAGATAAATCTTGGACTCCAGCCAAAATTATTTATCTATCTGGAATACTGTAAGTCACAGCAGTTGGGCTATTGGTGCTTCTTCTGAGATTAGGATAATTAATTGAACACTATCCGTTTTTGCAGTTACTCCGTTGTACTTGTTTATGGTTTGGGCCCATCCTTTCTTATAAGCAATCCTTGTAGTTCTTATTTGATTAATAAATCACCTTCACCTTATCTTCACCCACCAATTCTTTTAATTGCTCAAGCAAAGCCGCATTCGGTTTCACTCGCCACTGTTCACCGAGTACCAATTGTGCTTGTGCGTCCTGACGGTGATAATGAATTAACACAATACAACGTCCTTGGCGGTGGGGGGTGAGCGTGCTGACCAATTTGGGGGCAAACTCATCTGGAGAGGTTTGTTGTGCTGACACGGTTATTTCTAAGCGGTTAGCAAGCGTTGCACGGGCGTATTCAAGGGTAAACATGTTAGTGGCCGTCATAGCATAACCACCACTATAGTCATCAGCACGCACTTCACCTTCAACCACAAGTAAAGTGTCTTTGACTAACAGCTCATGCACGGTGGGATATAATTCGGAATAAACCTTGACTTCCAATCGTCCGGTGCTGTCGTCTAAGGTCAGAAAGGCCATACGTCCGCGCTTATTAGTCGTGGTACGCTGTTCCGTCACCCAACCGGCAACACGCACTGTTTGTTTATTTTCTGTGGGCCTGATATCGGCCAGTCGTGTCCGAGTCAATTGCGCCAGTTCAAATAAATACGGCGTGATGGGATGTCCCCCTAAATAAAAGCCTAAACTCTCTTTTTCATAAGTTAAACGTTCAGTTTCGTTCCACTCACGCACATTCTGGGCAAACAGCGGTGTTTGTTCTTCAGTCGATTTTTGAATGCTACCGAATATATCGTTTTGCCCAGCGGCGGTGTCATTAGAATGTCGCTCGGCCGATTTGATGGCACTGTCTAGTGAAGCCATCATCACAGCCCGAGTTGGGCCTAATT
>QNER01000795.1 GCA_003646175.1 Candidatus Parabeggiatoa sp. nov. 1 | reverse complement strand
ATTTGGACTCGCTGATATTTTTACGGCTTTTCTCCCTAAGCCACAAGTTCTTATTGATGATCAAAATATCAATGACTGGAAAAGGTTTCTTCAAGTCCATCCCTTTTCATGTACTCACAAAACACTGGAAAACTATCAATTAGAACTGACAGAACAATAACACGACACTTTAAACCAAACCTGAATTCATTTGCTTTGCCAAACCTGATAGGTTTTCAAAACCTGTCAGGTTTAGTTTAGGGTATTATTTAATTCTCATTCCTTAAAAAGCTTTAGCTATTGGCTTAGGAATGGTCATGAAATAATTTCCCTATATCTGTCACTTATTTAGAGTTCCCTAGGTTCCACCTAGGGCTATTCACATTCAACCCCTATTGGGGTTGAAACAAACCAGTTAACCGGTTTTCTTTCGTGTCAGTCAGAATATGTCCCAACCCCGATAGGGGTTGAATGTGAATAGCCACAGGTGGAACCTGTGGTAACTTACGCAAAAATACAAAAACGGGAAGTTATTTCGTGGCCATTCCTTAATGGGAATAGGGTGCATTCCCCAAAAAATTCATTATCAATCTTGAGTGCCACTTTTAGTACAACGGATACGCGAAGTACAACGGATACGCGAAAAAATGGCTCGCTACCAAGCTCTGCTTGGTAGTGTTTGCACACGAAGTTCTGCTTCGTGAAGCCGAGCTTGGCGAACGGGCATTACCAAACCGAGTTTGGTAGCAAGCGAAACACTATCCGTTTATTTCGCGTATCCGTTGTACTTAACTGTCCGTAAAAATGGCAATACGCTCGGTGAATATTATTTAGACTTTCCCGGTTACCCTACGGCAGAAAATCTACCGGCAACCAATAAACTATTTGATTATAAAAAGTATGGTCATAGCGGTAATTATCATTTGGGCCCAGTGCTGCGGGGAGACCAAAATTCAGTTTAGGCACTTTTTTGCCTTTGTCACTCAGCGGACATGAAGCCGATTTGGTTGGATACTCAAGGCTAAATACCACTTTTTGGGTGGAGTCATTAAATACCCGTTGCAACACTTTTCTGATAGAACTCACCCATTCCACTAACCGAAGCAACTCACAGCCTTCGATTTCCTCGCGGATTTCCTTGATGGTGTATTGCAACAGTGGGCTGTCTTCACGCATAGGCAGCGCATTTTTACGAACCATAGCCAGTTGTTCAGCCAACGTGATATCTTCGCGTGGATAACCACCGATGATTTCTTGTATTTGTCTTCTCAATAACCGAATAAACGCTTCTCGTTGTTGTCGTATTTGGGTATTGCCCACCAAGTTTTTAAAGGGTTTGAGTAACGTTAACCAATCGTCCAAGTTATCAGCCGTCATCCAAACTTCTTCTTGGACTTTTTTCTTATTCGTTGGGATATAGAAATCAATCACTCGATGATCGACTCTGGTTTCGCACTGCTTGCCCAATTTGGCACAAGCGGTTTCTTCAATCCACTTCCAATACAAGACGGGCATACCACCGGCCTTCATACTTTTTCGGAGGACATTCCTTAACGAGTCTCCCCCTGCCAGTGCTTGCTCAAGCTCATTGACAATAGCACTGGGTGAATACTGTTTAACCTGTTCAACAACTCTGGTGGGCAATTGCGTTTGATTGAGAGATAAAAAATACTTGCGGATCGTAATTTTTTTTCCTTCAAATTCAGCTGGTAAGGTTTTTTTCAGCAGTTTTGTGGCTTGTGTTCCATAGCCTATGTAGGCCATTCTATAAGCGGATGGTGTACGCGCCTGACGTGAGTTATTAGGCGTTTGAATAAAAAAAACCACTTTTCTATCAAAAGAGTAATTTAAACCATCAACAATATCTTGAGGCACTTTACTTTGCCTGTCGCCATGGTCGCCAATAACAAAGAGGATTTTGGTACGATTGGGACAAGGTGTCATGTCTTGTATAGCCTGACGCAAACCACCAAACAATTTTTCCGGATAATCATCTTTGCCTTTGTCATCTCGTGTTTCTTTGACTTGCCCCATTTTCTTAACAAAGGCTTGCCAATTCGCCTCAGTGGCATCATTATCTGCTTGACAAGTTTTTGTTGATAAAGGCATTCCTTCACAAATGCCGTTCCGACATCTTAACCCGCTGATGGCATCCGCATAAGTATCTCGATAAACCCGAAAACCAAAACGGAATGAGGTTTCTTTAAAATCAGGTTCATTACGCAGTTTTCCGGTAATATTCTTGACAGCCTGCCTCACCGCGCTGATATGCGGGCCCATACTGGCAGTCCCATCTATCAAAAAGAAGACATCCACCAATTTCATGGAGTCCAAAACATTTTGGTACTGCTTAAACGGTTGTTGCATACCAATGCTGGGTGCCGCAACATGATAAAGCTGTTTTCCTTTGTCGAGATCCAAGATTGGAATATGCTTGGGTAGGGTGTACCAAATATTTCCCCCCATCAATTCTATGCCGGTTTGCGGCTGCTTACCTTTAGAATCTTGAGGAATTAACGAAATGCGATCAACTTCTTCTCTGGGGCGCATACCCAGCGTGGTATTCCAAGGAATCGTGCGACCATATTCTACCCAACCCACCAACCGGGGTGGAGATGACATGCCTGCGAGCGTGTGTGTATCTATCACGAGATAACGTTTATTTTTCTTATCTTCCGCGAAGATGAAGTACAACCGAAAGCGAGAAAGTTGCTTACAACGGCCGTTGCATAACCCTTTATAAGAAGAGTAGGCTGGCACAGTGGCCATTTTTGGGTCTTTGCTGTCAGGCGTGTTAATAAATACCTTACGATCTAGCCCGTTCTTACTCGGAAGTGGCGTAACACCACATAACAAATCATATTTATTCATCCATCCAAGTGGTTTGCCTCCCCATTTCCGCACTTGGATACGTTTATGAGGCCTATTGACTCGCACTGGCAGCAGGGCCTCTCCGAATTTGAATTTGGCCTTTGATTTGCGGCTGCCAGCCCTTCGATACACCGGCGCATTGTGACGTAATACACGCACCGGCTGGTTGGTGTCAATCACTCGATGCTTATCCATAAGCTGTGAAAAATCATAATTGATGCAACTCCCATCCTTTGGCCGCGCATAAATACTTGTCGCTATCAAAAGCAATGACAAGCAACTCATTAACGTCAAGCGTCTTCGCATGTTTTTAACCTCCTTAGTACAACGGATTGACTTCATTCCCGGATTTTTAGATAGAAATCCGATTTTTTGGAAAAATCGGATTTCTTTGTTCAAGACACTTATTGAAAAAACGCATTTAATTCACGTTTTAACGCCGTTTTGCCTTGCCAAGAAATACATTTTGCCTTCACATCTGTCCATACCTGACATTTTTCAGTTGTCAAGACTGTCAGATCAATACCATCTGTATGCCACGCCAATGGTATCCCCCGTTGTTTGCGGGATATTTCCTTTGGATTGTCGCTCATACGGGCATTATCAGTGAAGTACAGCACCCTTTCTATCGCACTATCTTCTTGGTATTGTATAAAGGTATCCACTAAGCCTAGATCATCCAGTGCCCTTAAATCGGTTGCGCCAAACTGCATACTCCGTTCAAGTTGACCTTGAATAGAGCTATCACCGCTTGAAGGTAGGTTTGGCATTTCCTTATCATTTAATAAGGTATAGAGCCGTCTACCGGTTTGAATGGTGATTAACGTGAATGGCGTTTCTGATTTCGCCCTTTTTAGATTTGAAAACACCTCGTTAAAACTCTCTCGGATGACTTTCGCTTGTTCCTTTAATTTCGCTGAGAGAGAGACAACGATTAGTCTATGGCTCGTTGTCGCGTTATTTTGGTCATCACTATCATTGGCTGTTGCAGATTGCCGCTGAGCAGATAGATTAACCGCCAGTTTTGCCTGAACTTCTTCAAGTTCTTTTCTGAGCTGTGTTACCTCCTTATCAAGTTCATTGTCAGAATTCGATTCATGTTGCTGATTACTTTCAGCAAGTTTGTTTTTCAACTCAGCCAGTTTTGAGCTAACAGTTTCAAGTTGCTTTGCCATATCATGCTTTTCATCCGTCAGCTTAGCAATCTGTTCTTGAAGTTCTTTGAACTGGGTTTGAAGCTGTTTAACCTCCTCCGTTTTTGGGCGAGTGCTCTCAGAATAACGCCCTTGTTGGCTGGTTTTCCCACCAACGGTAGGCTGTGAAGTACTCTTCTTGGATGAAGTTTGGACTTGTGGTTTCCGCCAACAGGGTGAAGGTGCAGAACCTTTAACATTCTGCACAACAAACTTCATATTTGGTTTTTTCCTTTCGTCTATTAATTCTACACAGACGTTAAAAGGCAAACCCTTTAAAAATTCGGCCTGTTTCAAAGTAAAAACCTTTTCTAGCAAATCACCCACTGTCTTTACTAACTTGACATCTATCTGACTCCTCAGAAACCCCATCCAACGTACTTT
>QNER01000794.1 GCA_003646175.1 Candidatus Parabeggiatoa sp. nov. 1 | reverse complement strand
CTGCAATAGGGTTAGTAGGCTTTAGCCTACTAACCTTTGCCCGATGCTTTGATAGTTTTTTTCGCTTTTAGCCCCCTAGGCTAGTACTCTGTCAATGTTCTATTGACGGGTACAAGAGTCAAAGATTTTCAAAGAACCAGCCAAACTAAAATCGTCGCGACGATTGGACTCCTCATCTTACCCGTCAAAACAAAGTTGACAGTGTACTAGCTTGGGTGAGTCTGCTTTAGCATTTTTTCGCTTTTAGCATGGGGACTGATCCCCAGGCTTGAACTCCTGAACCTCTAAACACCTATCGTTAAAAACTGAAAAAGCCCGTCTGGTTTTATTTTTTGGTTTTACTGATAGGAAAACTATATCATTAACATAAACGGAACTTAATTATTTATGCGTGTTACCCGCTTTTTACTTGCAACGCTCAAAGAAACCCCCTCTGATGCTGAGGTCATTAGTCATCAACTCATGCTACGAGCGGGCATGATACGAAAACTCGCAGCCGGTTTATACACTTGGCTACCGCTAGGATTGCGCGTCTTGCACAAAGTCGAACATATTGTCCGTGAAGAAATGGACAAGTCGGGCGCACAGGAAGTGTTGATGCCAGCGGTGCAGCCGGCGGAATTGTGGCAAGAATCCGGCCGTTGGGATGAATACGGCCCCGAATTATTGCGATTGTCGGATCGCCATGAACGGGAATTTTGTTTTGGACCTACCCATGAGGAAATTATTACCCATTTAATCCGCAACGAAGTGCGGAGTTATAAACAATTACCGGCCAATTTTTATCAAATCCAAACCAAATTCCGCGACGAAATCCGCCCCCGTTTTGGCGTAATGCGTGCGCGTGAATTTTTAATGAAAGATGCCTACTCCTTTCATATCGATCAAGCCTCGCTGCAAGAAACCTACAACGTGATGTTTGAGACTTATTCCAATATTTTCAAACGTTTAGGCCTCAAGTTTCGGGCAGTACTGGCAGACACCGGCAATATCGGTGGCAGTGGCTCACATGAATTTCATGTGTTGGCGGAGTCCGGCGAGGACGCGATTGCGTATAGCACCACCGGCGATTATGCCGCTAACGTAGAAATGGTTGCAGCTTTGCCGCCCACCGGTGAACGCCCACAGCCAACAGCCACAATGACGGTGGTGGATACGCCCAACCAACATACCATAGAAGAAGTCAGCCAATTCTTAAACGTCAAACCTTCACAATGCGTGAAAACGTTACTGGTGAAAGGCGAAAAAGGTTTAGTTGCGTTAGTGCTGCGGGGCGATCACACCCTGAATGCGATCAAAGCTGCCAAACATCCCGATATTGCCAGCCCCCTGACTTTTGCTAATCCGGCCGAAATCCACGCAACCATCGGCTGCGATATTGGCTCGATTGGGCCTGTCGATTTGAACGTGCCAGTTTTAGTCGATCACAGTGCCGCCCATTTAGCCGATTTTGTCTGCGGTGCCAATAAAGATGGGCAACATCTCACCGGTGTCAACTGGGAACGCGATTTACCCGAACCACAAGCCGTTGATTTACGCAATGTTGAAGCCGGCGATCCTAGCCCGGATGGTAATGGCGTATTAGCGATAGCCCGCGGCATTGAAGTCGGGCATATTTTCCAGTTGGGCGATAAATACAGTCGTACCATGCAAGCGACGGTGCTTGATGAAGAAAGCAAAGCGATTACCTTAACCATGGGTTGTTATGGCATTGGCGTATCCCGCCTTGTTGCGGCCGCGGTTGAACAAAACCATGATGAAAGCGGTATTATTTGGCCGCTAAGCATCGCGCCGTTTGCCGTCGTCTTGTTGCCAATGAATATGTCCAAATCGCAGCGACTGCGCGATGCTGCCGAAGAGATGTACGCCAAATTGCAAGCAGCAGGCATAGAGGTATTATTTGATGATCGCAAAGAGCGTCCAGGGGTGATGTTTGCCAATTCAGAATTGATTGGGATTCCCCACCGTTTAGTGATTGGAGAACGTGGTTTAGATAATGGCGAGATAGAGTATAAGGGACGGTGTGATAAAAAAGCACAGTATGTGCCGATAGACAATGTGATTGAATTTATTAAGGACAAGTTGTCAGCGTAAGGGATTTCCCAAACCTTTTGATGTTTGCCAAACATCGAAAGGTTTCGGCTCAACATATTTTTCTGGAAAGCTATATAACTCGATGTTCAAGTCAACCAGGGGCGTTGCCCCTGGCTCTATTAATATCGCCCCGTCTAAGCTCGTTATTGGCGTTTTCACGCCCTTCAGTGCCATTTTATTAGAGCCAGTGTAACTACCTGGTTATGGTTAAAAGGAGCAACACAACCCAAAGCAAAAAACTTGAACATCGAGTATAAGAAAAACCACAATAGCTACAAAAAAACTGAAAACGAGGATAATGGTGGATTACACACTAACGTGCTAATCCACTCTACATTTGCAAAAAAAAAGCGCAATTGGTGCAAAGTAGCCATTAGGGACGTTTTATAACGACTTTAAATTGATGACCTTCACAATCGTTGGTGAATTCTATATCAGCATAAGACTGATATACTCTGGGAATACCCGTTCCCAATCCTCGATAAGGCAGTATATGACTCGCATGAGAAGCCAAAACGGGATTTCGCATGTTGGATAAACCATAGCGAATTTGCTCAGTTGTTAAGTGATTAGGTAACTGTCCCGGACTCATCAATTCAATACGATCATGAAAAATAAACAGCCTGATCGGTGCCGAAATAAAATAATCTCTGTGAATCAACGCGTTAACTAACAATTCCTCAATCACAATGGGCGGAATTTCCAATTCACCCAATGAGTTCACACTTTGTCCTTTTTGAATATGATGTAAATTACGCTGCACAAAAGCTGTGCTAAATCGCCCTCAATATCTTCACTATCAAGATAATGAGAAATATCCACATCATTACCCGGAAAAACAATCGCCTTAACCACAAATACCGGCTTGAATCGTTGTGGATTTTTGCCAAACAACAACAATCCGGTTAAAGTCAGTTGATTATCTTTCAGTAGTCTTAAATTTTGCAGTAAGCGTGGACTGAACTCGGAAAGTTCTTCCCGATAGCGTTTTTTATAATACGCTTGAAAGGTTTGCTGATTTAAATCGTCTGGGCTAGTATCCAGTACCGGCACTTCATCGGCATGAAACATGCGTTGCATTTCTTCTCGTGAAGTAACACGGCGTTTATCCGCCCCACTTTTGACCCAAATAATACCAGAATTATCAGTATAAGGTTTATTCAAACCTTCGGGAACAGAAATCACGATAAGCAAACCTTTATCGGTTTGGATATTTTCTGTTAAAGGGTTGATTGGTGGTTTGACAGAATCAGAAGCGGCATTAGACAGCAACTGATTTAAGCGTCGAATATCTTCAGAACTTAAACCATTGATTTCTCCATTATCATCGGCTCCAATGATGATTTTTCCCCCTTGTGTGTTCGCCATTGCAACCATTTCAGCCGTGAGCGAATTTGAATGGGTGATATTTTGTTTAAACTGATGTTGACTATCTTCACCCCTAGCCAATATTTGTTGTAATTCAATCAGTGTCATTTTGATTTCCTAATCTCTTTGTGTATAAAAAAGCGCGCTGGAACGTGAAAAAAATATCAATAGTCCGTTGACTTTTTTCTCTATCAGGTGAGTGAAGTGCCGGCGGGATGCATCTTGATATAGTTTTTCAGAAAAATAATGTAACTTCACTGCTGCTATACCTCGATGGGATAGTATCCGTTAATTTTGACTTGTGAAATTAATTAGATGAACATAAATAATGTAACTTCACTGCTGCTACCGTTAATTTTGACTTGTGAAATTAATTAGATGAAGTCGTGTTCAGGCGCATCGTTTTCAGGATTGACGATCGGATATCTTTTGGTATCGTGATCGCCTTTTGCCGTATTAGGAAAAGGGGATCGCTCCAAAGTGCTCGCGAAAAGGAGCCATTCGTTCCTCAAAAGGCACTCGAATTTGACCTTTATTTTTTTATTTTGTACCGATTTCATTTTTTCTTTCCCTTTCCCCTTGTACCGATCCCCTTGATCTGGGTTTGCCATTCTGGGTGTAGGTGTGCATCCACTTCGTCAATTAAACGGTACCAAGCGCGTTTTGCATTAAGGCTCGACACCTTCATTAACGCCTTCGCACCAGTCAATGATAGAAAAAACCATGGCTAAAAATGATTTCAAACTGCTCGCTAATTCTTCTAAATAGACCACCCCGAAATCCGATTTTTCCAAAAACTCGGATTTCTGGCTTCATGAAGGGTAGTACCAATTTGAGAAATCCGATTTTTCTAAAAACTCGGATTTCTGGCTTCATGAAGGGTAGTACCAATTTGAGAAATCCGATTTTTCCCCAAAATCGGATTTCTGGCTTCATGAAGGGTAGTACCAATTTGAGAAATCCGATTTT
>QNER01000793.1 GCA_003646175.1 Candidatus Parabeggiatoa sp. nov. 1 | reverse complement strand
TTTACCGCTGATAAACCACAGACGGTGGCGATGTCAGTCGCTTTGCTTGACCATGGTGAAATGGTGCCGGGGCGGGGGATGACTAAAAGTCCCTCCTGTTGAGAAAGGGGAGTTTGGGGAGATTGGCTATCCGGCAATAAAGCACATAGCCGATCCGCATCGGTTTCTGATAAAGGCCGTTTAAGATCAACAAAATACAGATATTGTGCATCAAGTCTGGTTAAAGAGGGCGCAACAGTTTGTGCCATGTTGAGTAATTTTTCACGACGAAAGTTTGAAAGGGCGGCGCTGCCAACGTAATACATAAATGCCTCGCTAATTGAGTACAGTGGATTGAGTACAGCTTCTTTCCGGATTTTACGGATTCATTATCAGGCGTACAAGGCGAACCTGGTACGATAACTACAAGGATTGTTTATAATAAAGGATTGAAAACGATAACTACAAGGATTGTTTATAATAAAGGATTAAAAACGGTAACTACAAGGATTGTTTATAATAAAGGATTTATTTATAAAAATGGATTGATAACTTGTTCAAACGGATGCTATCCCTTTTCGGGATAGTATCCGTCAAATTATTTAAATCCGTACCCTCCGTCAATCCGTTGTACTCAGTCGACAGGATTAAAAACCTATAACGACAAGGATTGTATATCATTTCATAAGCCATTCCTGTCATTGAGTACAACTTCTTTCCGGATTTGACGGATTCAACCATCAAGTACCACCGATTGAGTACAACTTCTTTCTGAAATAAACGATTTTTTCAGGAGTACAAGGCGAACCTTGTACGAAAAAACGCTTTTCTCATTCGTCTCAGGCGAACCTTGTACGAAAAAACGCTTTTCTCATTCGTCTCAGGCGAACCTGGTACGAAAAAACGCTTTTCTCATTCGTCTCAGGCGAACCTGGTACGAAAAAACGGCGTGACGTTATCAGAATTGAGTACAGCGCATTGAAGGATTTGACGGATTCAACCATCAAGTACCACCGATTGAGTACAACTTCTTTATTTCTGAAATAAGGATCGGCTAAAAAATAACTTCCGCCAACAGCTTTTCGCGCCAAATTTTTTGCGCGCAAAAAATTTGGCGCGAAAGCAGTTGTCTAATAGCTCAAGTACCCTAAAGGGCACTGAACCCAGTCAACGGGGAAGTTAATTTTTCTTCGATCCTAAACGAATTTCTCATTCGTCTCAGGCGAACCTGGTACGAAAAAACGCTTTTCTCATTCGTCTCAGGCGAACCTGGTACGAAAAAACGGCGTGACGTTATCAGAATTGAGTACAGCTTCTTTCCGGATTTCACGGATTCAACCCAAACCAGCACACGGGCGTGTTGACTCCAATTTATTTCAAAAAGAAGTTGCACTCGAGACAATTAATCGTTGTACTCAATCCAATCCACTGTACTCAATCAGTAAAATCCGTCAATCCGTTGTACTCAATCAAAAGGATTAAAAACCATAACGACAAGAATTGTATATAATTTTATAAGCCATTCCTGTCATTGAGTACAAGGAATTGGCTAAATAAACGAATTTTTCTGTCAATGTAGGAGAAATATTAACATAATAAGTTCCAGGCGAACTTTGTACCAAAAAACAGTTCTCTCATCGTTTCAGGCGAACCTGGTACGAAAAAACGGTTTTTTCAAATAAAATAACGTTCCAGGGGCGTTGCCCCTGGCTGCTATACTATCACCGATAGCATCACTATTTTTCCACAGCCCAATCAATCCAGATTGACGCAATTGAAGCCGTAAAGGGAACGATGAACAAACGATGAACAAGAGTTTATGTTATTATGGCAGGCTACAACGTTGTCCGCCCGACTTGGTTTATGCTTCTACCCATTCTACGCGAGTTTGTCTTAACTGAGAAATGACTTTGTAGAGACGTTCAATCTCTTTTAACAATTGCGGAATATCTTGTCTGGCATGAGCAATAAAATCCTGATCGTCAGCCGTCGCGCCTGATAATTCAATATCTTCACCACGAGAATCACTTTCACCAGTCATGATAAAGCTAGAACCACTCGTATGTTCTCGCCCTTCAATGTACGATATCCAAGGGCCGGGCGTGGTTTTTTCACATCTTTCGGTGATTTGTTTCAGTTCTTCTCGGGTTAACACGTTTTTTTCTTCATTTTGAATCATAGCGATTTATCCTTCTGTGTTACTTAACGTTTGGATTTCTAATAGTTGGTGTGAAAAGTTCTTCGGCTGTCTGCGGTGTAATACCACTTAACATGCAATGATAGGGATTAGTTGGTGTTCCAGATGGTATCACCTCGCCGCCAGTTTTGCGTATTTCAGCCACCGTAGTGATACCCACTTGTCTATTTGGAATAGTTGTCGTTAATTCTTTGACAGATTGGCTAGGGGCACTATTGACGGAAACCCCTGATAATTTTCCTTGCGAATCTAGTTTTACACCAGAACCACTGACAAATCGCTTGGCAGTACAAGTACCACCACGACAGGCATAAGCATCAGATGGTAATGCATTTGTGGTTAAGAAGGTTTCCGTTTTCACATTTGGGGTTCGTAATCTGTTTGGAAATATAGTTGTATCAACTTCTAAGATAAACTCTTTCAAATTTTCAGCTTGTTGCTCAAAATGAGCCGTTATTTTTTCCATTAATACACTCTGGTTAAATTGACAGTTATTAAAAATCAAAGATAATTAACGCGATTTACTTTGTCATTATTTACTTTGTCACTCTTAATTGTTGTATTTTTTACCGCATTGAATCCGTGACAACTGCGACAGATGCTATCCCTTGCGGTTTTGGGATAGTATCTGTTGTCATTTTAATCCTTACCACCTATCAGTCCAGTTGAGTACAACGAATTACGGCCCGATAAACTAATTAAAAATGAATGAGTACAACGAATTAGCGAAATAAACGAATTTTTCCGGAGTACCAGGCGAACCTTGTACGAAAAAACGGCGTGATGAATTGAGTACAACGGATTGACGGATTTTACGGATTAAACCCAGCACGGGCGTGTTGACTCCAATTCGTTTATTTCGGAAAGAAGCTGTACTCATTTTAATCCTCGTTCTGGAACAAAAAATCAGTTGTGCCTTTATTTGAAGCTACTTGATATCTGGAATGCCTAAGTTTTGGCAAATTTTTTTAGCCAATCGGTTTTTGATCTCTGTATGCCTTGGCACGGCTTCTGTCACACCAGAGATTGGATTACACCATAATGAATGTGATGCACCTTCACGTTTCAGGTAACAACCATAACGACGTAAATGTTTTAATAAAGCGGTCTGTTTCATGAAACGGTCACGATGTCTTGGATAGCATCATTAGGAACGCCACGCATAGCATCCTCCCGCCTATCCTCAAGAATTAATGAAATCGCCTTTGTTAAATTGTCTTTACATTCAGCGACGGTTTTTCCTTGCCCATTCGCCCCCGGTATTTCGGGACAATAGGCAATATACCACTGTTCATCTGGTTCGATGATTGCCGTAAATTCATTGTGCATGGTTTTTCTCCGCTTAAATGGTATATTTTTCATCATAATTTTACGTTGTTTACCAACTAATTATAAACTATGACAGATGCTATCCCTTCTTTTTTGGGATAGTATCTGTTGTCATTTTATAAACTCATTAAAAATGAATGAGTACAACGAATTAGCTAAATAAACAAATTTCTCATTCGTCTCAGGCGAACCTGGTACGAAAAAACGGCGTGATGTTATCAGAATTGAGTACAACTTCTTTCTGAAATAAACGATTTTTTCAGGAGTACAAGGCGAACCTGGTACGAAAAAACGGCGTGATGTTATCAGAATTGAGTACAGCGGATTGACGGATTTTACGGATTAAACATTTCTCAGGAGTACAAGGCGAACCTTGTACGAAAAAACGGCGTGATGAATTGAGTACAACGGATTGACGGATTTTACGGATTAAACCCAGCACAGGCAGATTGACTCCAATTCGTTGATTTCGGAAAGAAGTTGTACTCAATCCAATCCGCTGTACTCAATCCGTCAAATCCGTCAATCCGTTGTACTAAATCGAAAGGATTAAAAAACTATAACTACAAGGATTGTTTATAAGAAAGGATTAAAAACCATAATGACAAGGATTGTATTTTAAAAAAGATTTATAACCAGAAACTTCTCAAGCGAAGTCATCATGTCAAATCCCGTCACAAACCAATCCTTTATTATATACAATCGGCCTGTAGTTATAGCGTCCAATCCGTCAATCCGCTGTACTCAATCCGTCAAATCCGTCAATCCGCTGTACTTCCCATAATAAAAACACGAAAAAGGCCAAAAAAAAATCGATCCTGGGGGGAGGAATTCCCCCCAGACCCCCCTCTGAAAAACAAAAAAATCAAAAAAAACAAAAGCCTAAACCCAAAGGTAAAAATCCCAAAACCCAAGGGTTAGAAGAGCCTGGCG
>QNER01000792.1 GCA_003646175.1 Candidatus Parabeggiatoa sp. nov. 1 | reverse complement strand
GTATTGGAACGCAAAGTTGGTAAAACCACACTATGTAGAGAGGAGCGGTATGAAGCGAAAGTTTCACGTACCGTTTTGAAGACGAGTCTGTACTGGAAACTTTACAGGCTTAGTTTAACATTAACGTGAGTTCTATTTGAATATCAATAACTTATAAAAAGTTTTTTCTATCAAGTAGTTACCATTCATATCTTATGTCTCAATCAGTTATAAAACAATATAGTTTCAATGGTTTTCTCGCAGCGACTATGGTAAAGATAACGGTTCGTTAAAAAATGCCATTAATAGCCACAATAAATAGGTATTTTTAAAATATAAAATCGTTTTATATTCAAAAATAGAATTGTCCGTTAATAAATTTTTAGCTAATAAAAACAAATAGTTAAATTCATAAAACCCTTATTTTCGGACAACTCTAATTAAGGTTAAGTTTTTTATTTCATTATAAGTCATTGAAAAGTAAGCAGAAATCACATTATTACCCGTTTTGCAAGGACAAACAGCTTGAAATTTTATCTTGAGAATTAATTTACAAGGCCGGCCATCTTACCAAGAACCTATCCCACTATTGAAGAATGAATAAAAATATCCTGGTTTTTGGTAAAAAACGATTTTTCAAAAAATCGGATTTCTAAAAGCAAAAACGAATAGTGGGATAGGTAAAAAACTTTTCGTCATTAATCATAGCCTGAAATGTGATTTTAGGTCCGTTGGCTAAGGGATTACCCTAAACATTTAAATGACAGTATTATTTTGATATAAAAATCAATTAGTTAATTGGAGAACAATGACAGCAAAAAAAATGTTCTAGCACTTATTTAATAGCGACTTGCCGCCTGCCAATTCTTAAATCAGGTTGATTTAGATTTCGGACTGTTTTTGTACTTTTGAGTGTCCGCTGTTACCAACACCAAAAACACTTGTGTGAATCGGTGTTTATCTGCGCCATTTGTCATCAAGCCATACCGTTATTTGCGTAAAAAAATGCTGATTACTCGATGTTCTAGTTTTTTTTTACATACTGATTTATACGGATTTTTATAATAATACCTTAAAATGAAACGTATTATTTTTATTGAGTAAAAACAACCACTTAGTCTGATATAGCCGTCCACTTTAAGCTTAAAGCCCCCGTTTTTACTAAAAACTAGAACATCGAGTGATTAGAAACCCAATTTTTTTAAACTACCTTAAACGGGGTAAATTTTTTTCATCCTTGATGGAGGATTTATAAATATGATAAAAATATTTGGAGAATTTAGTGATCGGCCAATAAACTCTACAGAATACTTGATAATGGGATTTTCGCCAACTTCAGTTTCCCTCCAGCAGCGATGGCGAAACAATGGGTTATCGGCTGATTTTTTAGCCGATTATCTAACCACTTTCTTTCCTACCGAAGATAGTAAACCGACTACCTTTGAAAGACGAGAAGAAATCAAAGGGGCAGTTAGCTACATTGCCAACGAATTGCTGGAAAATTCCATGAAGTTCAATGATGGGAATTCTCAATCTCCCATTAGTATTCAATTCCAGTTACACAGTGATCGCTTTATGTTATGTACAAGCAACAGTGTCCCTAAAGAAAATGTAGAAGGGTTTCAGTCGTTTATACAGGAACTGCTTCATTGTGAACCACAAGAATTGTATATTCGTCAGATAGCACGCGCCAAAGAAAAAGATAACATGACAACAAACTCTACGGGATTAGGTTTGCTGACGATGCTTGATGATTACAATGCTAAACTGGGGTGGAAATTTGAGACTATCCAACAAGATAAAGAGGTGATTGTTGTGACTACAATGGTGCAACTGGTAATTTAGTTCAATTATCATTGCTAGAAAAGGAAAACTTATGGAAATTACAACTAAAGATTATAGTGTCAAGTACGATGCGCAAACGGCTACTATTCATTGGGAAGGATTTATGCGACTGAATAGCCATGAATTTGAACCTATTGAACAATTGTTGCATCAAGTTGCAACACTTGAATTACCGCAGATTACCGTTGATTTACGGAAACTCCAAGCAATCAATAGCTCAGGTATTACCATGTTAGGAAAGTTTGTGCTTACCCTTGATTACAAAAAAATTACCCAGTTGCTCATACAAGCTTCTGAACAAATTGCTTGGCAAAAGAGATCAGTGGCGAATTTTAAACGGTTGATGCCCAATTTGCAGATTGAAAGGGAATAAGCAGTTATCAGTTGGTTGGAAGGATTCAGTTATCAAAATGATCTGTCAACCGTTATAGTTGTCAAAAAAAAATCGTGAATTAGCCCTTCAGGTTTGGCAAACCTTGAAAAGTTTTTTCAAGACTTTTTTGGCTACCCGTCATCGCGACGACGCTTTGTCATTTCTTTGCTCTAAGAAATCTTAAAAACCATCGTTCCTCGCATTCGCCCGTAATGAAAGGCTAAGTATGGTGTCTCGCTTTTCGTTCATAGCCATTTTTTTGGATAATCACCGTCCGTGAATACTTACTCATGTCTCGGTTTCAATAGTTTCAATAATATATTGATTCTTAAAGGAAAAAAATAAAATTTTCGTAAACATTCTTGACAGAAAAATATCGCTGGAAGAATCGTCGGTTTGGCTGAATCAACCAGAGCGTTTTTATCAAATCTGATTACTGTAAATAAAGGACTTACGATATAAAATGGATTGTCAAGAAAATGACTTTTAGCAAAAAATAAAGCTTAAAGATTTTATTGCCAAGCAAAAGTTCGTTCGGCACCCAAACGATAGTGAATAAATTGACCGATTCAAATAAACGTTTACGACTCTTAATGTCTGTTGACGAGACCAAAGATTTTCTTTAATATTTGGCTGACAGAAGACGATTAAATATCTATTTACGATTGACTTTTGAGCCAAACCAGCATCCCAGTTAAAAATGGTTCCCTTTAGTTCCAAACCAATGATTTTTTTTGGCTGACTCAACCATGGTTTTGCAACCGCTTTGATGTTTATGGCCAAAAGAGCCAATTCCATCACCACCTTTTTTGGCAACCGTATTAGAACCATCACCATGGATAACTGAAATATCCAACTTATCTCACCAAAAAAGGAGGGAAACCGATGAATTAAAAGCACGTTCTGAACCACCATCCATCCTTTTGCCCGGCACGCAAAATGCCTATCAACATCAGCAATTCCCGCTCTATACTTAACTATTTGATTTATAAATATATTTTAAGTAATGCTTTCGTGAACTTTGCAATGTAAAGTTTTTAATATTCATACACTTAAAGTAAAACTGAGCGGGTGTGACTGTATAAACATTAGAATAGTGAATATCACGTTGCCCGGTTTCAGAGTTTTCCGCGATAGGTAAGATTGAAATTGCATCCCGGTGTAAAGCACCTT
Organism: Candidatus Parabeggiatoa sp. nov. 1; assembly: GCA_003646175.1. GTDB lineage: Bacteria > Pseudomonadota > Gammaproteobacteria > Beggiatoales > Beggiatoaceae > Parabeggiatoa. The sequence goes on along the minus strand of QNER01000792.1, from coordinate 1,070 downwards.
CAAAATGTAATTGAAGAGTTTATGGTAACCTATTTGACATTTCGGCCCACGTTTTTTTATGACAAGGTATGGTAAAATTAATTCATTGAAGTCTTCTTCGTCCATTTGAGTTGGTATAAAAGTGGTAAGTACCTTGGCATATATTTTCAGGTATTTCGATCTCAGTTTAAATCTCAGATTTGTGAGGAATCAAATACCTGTTTAATTTTGCCAAGGTGCTTATTTGAAGTTGAAACTTATTTGAAGTTGAAAATTTTGACATCTGTTTTTCCTTTAATCCGTTGTGCTAATCCGTTGTGCTCATTATCCTCTTTCCAACAACCACTCTCTTAACACGCGCCCAAACAATTCCCCCTCTTCTGTCACCAAACCACGCTCTATCAAACTACGCCGTTTGCACTTTGATTCGCAAGCATTTTGCAGACTTTGCCGCTCTTCCGCCGTTAAAGTTTCCCACAGCTTTTGAAATAGAGCGGCGGCGTTAGTCTGAAAATGCCGCAAAGTCTCGCGCATCTACAAGACATTGCCCTAATAACTGCAAATAAAACGGATGTTGTCCTGCCCATTCTTTCATAAATTCAACTTGTTGCAGGATAAATTTACCTCGCGCAATAATGTTATCGCTACTGTGCGTATCCAACAAAGGAATGTGTAACAAGCGTAAACTCAGCGGCGATGTTTATCCCATATCGGCAAAACGCGGCTAGTCACCAACACAACCACTAATCGCTCTAACATCCCCCACACTCTTTCAAAAAAACACCTCGGCAACTGCTCCAAAAACATTCCGCTTCATCTATTAATAACTCATGTTACGCACACAGCTTCAAAATGAGTCATAAGGGGCAACCATAAAGGATTGCCCCTACAATCTCTCAATGTAGGGGCAATCCCTTGTGGTTGCCCCCCTTGTGGTTGCCCCCCTTGTAGTTGCCCCCCCTTGTGGTTGCCCCCCCTGCGCCCCGATTGGTTGCCCTTTCACCAAACATCATCATGGTATGGAACTTCCGCTTTATTGCACCGTGGCTTCGTTCTCATGAATGTGCGTAACATGAGTTAATAACTAATGT
>QNER01000791.1 GCA_003646175.1 Candidatus Parabeggiatoa sp. nov. 1 | reverse complement strand
GAAGCCGGTTTCCAAAGAAGATCTGCTTGCCCGTATCAAAACGCATATTCACATTCAGCAACTCAAAGCAGAAAACTTGCGTATGAGTGCTGAACTGTCAGTAGCGCGCCGCCTCCAAGAAATGATTTTGCCAGCAAGAACTCAGTGGGGTGGCGGACTTAGATATCGCCGGCTTTATGAAACCCGCCGACGAAGTGGGTGGTGATTATTATGATGTCCTCCAATCTAACGGACGTGTTGTCTTTGGTATCGGTGATGTCACCGGACACGGGCTTGAAAGTAGCATGTTGATGCTGATGGTACAAATGGCAGTGCGTACCCGGTTAACCCGCAAGCATTACCGACGCGGAAAATCAGCACAAAAAACTTTATGGACTGGAACGGCTTTGTGAAGTCATCAAATAAAACCGGCAACGAGGCGTTGAAGAGATTCGTCAAGCAGTCGTCGACAATGTGCAGCGTGATGATATTACGTTGTTGATATTAAAGGAAAAGTAAAAAATAACTACAAGGATTGTTTGTAATAAAGGATTAACAACAATAACTACAAGGATTGTTTATAATAAAGGATTAACAACAAAAACTACAAGGATTGTTTGTAATAAAGGATTAAATCTGAGTATGGTTTGGATCTAATCCCTTCTTATATACAAACAATCCCTGTTGTAGTGGGCAAGCGGGCGATGGAATTCTGGATAATGTTTTAAAATGTAGCGACAGCGATCCCACCCTACGAGACTACGAGACTACAAGGATTATTTATAACAAAGGATTAAATCTGAGCATTACCACGATCCAATCCTTTATTATAAGCAATCCCTGTAGTTCATTTTAGTTACCACCCTACACCCGCTTGAATTGTAGCGACAGCGATCCCACCCTACGAGACTACGAGACTACAAGGATTGTTTATAATAACAGATTAACAACAATAACTACAAGGATTGTTTATAACAAAGGATTAAATCTGAGCATTACCACGATCCAATCCTTTATTATAAGCAATCCCTGTAGTTCATTTTAGTTACCACCCTACACCCGCTTGAATTGGCATGTGGCTTTAGCCTCATTCTTGATTCTCGGATGAAACCAAAGTTAAAAAATACCGAGCAAAGTTAACCATTAACCATTACCCTTATTTCCTCACCCATTGAAAATGCGGATCACCATAATACACATAACCCAAAAACGTGGGATCGCCATTTTCATAAAAACGCTGACGAGTTTGTCGTAACACATCCGCAACATTAGTCGGCTGTCCGGCCGCTAAACTGGTTTCAAGGGTTTGGTAAAACCGTTTGGCAAATTCGCTGGCCCCTTTATCCGCCAAAGGCCATAAACCACCGATATAGCCGCTAGCCCCCGCTTCCAACACCGCTGGTGCCCACCCTTCGATAAAATTCGCAATGTGGTACGCTTGCCCGATATCACAAGCATTAAAGAAAAAGAAAGGGTGCATTTGATGCGGGTGCGGACTCAAACCTCGCCATGTCATCAAATCAAGTTGCCCGTCTTCAAGCGGAATCGCGTATTTTGCTAAGCCTTGTTGATTTTGGACAATACCCTGACAGGAAAAATGAATAATGCTATTGTCAATGGCTGCCGTTTTAAACAATTGGCTTAAAACCGTGTAGCGTCCTGACACACGGCGAAAACCAGCCATTTTTTGTAGCACCTCTAACTCATGACTCGCAATGGTTTTTTTCTTCGGATACTCTGGCACAATCGCGACCACTTCTTGTAGATTCAGAAATTGCGGCGGCTGTTCTAACAGGGCCGGATTATCACTGATATGCCAGCGAGCCACACGAAAGTCAATGCCCAGAAAATCCAACTCCTCTTTGTCACGACTCGGTATCATCAATTCCCAAGGAATCACAGGATCGTCGATAACAATTTGGATAGAATCAAACTCATCACCCAACTTATCTTTCAGTGCCCAAAATGCCCGTTTAAATTCTTGGGGCGCAAATTTATCGTAAAGCAGACGGCCAAAACCTCTCATCAGTGCAATGTTTTGCTTTATTTGGCGTTGTTTCGCCTGTTTTTGTTTCGCCTGTTTACTTTGAGTGCGAGTACTTCTGGAAATATTTTGGCTAAGATAGGTAAATTCATTGTAGTAACCACTCAGCCATTCTGACAGTTCTTCTTTGGGCCTCGGAAAAGAACCGGCGAGACGTGCCAACCCTTTGGAATGAATCGTTATTCTTGAATTATTGGACAACAGGTGGTGTTCCATGTCGATTTCCATATCAGGTAATTCTGGCTCTTCCGGCGCGATAATTTTTTGCGGTTTTTCTGTCTGCCCCACGCTGAGTGAAGCGCTCGTGTCAAAGCAGATATGCTCTGTGGAACAGGTATAAATGTCTACTCGCCGATTGAGTGCATCAAGTTGTTCAGGCGTGTATTTTCTCCAAGGATTATCCCAATTGAGTGGCACTTTTTTACCTTTACCGATGATAATAATTTTGGCCGTGACACCAGATTTTCGCAAATGCTTTTTCACCGCAAGCGCACGCATTCTTGAAATGATTTTATTAACAACGGGGCTACCTTTTGAATCAGTATGTCCAACCAAAACCACCTGAGCCACCGGATGCCGTTTAGTGTATTCAGCAAGCTTCTGTATTGACTCTTTGCCTTTTTGGCTCAATGAAGTTCTACCAAATCCAAACCGTATGGGCACCAGCCGTTTTACGAGTCCGAAACCACCCACTTGGTCACCACGCATCATACCAGTCACTTTCTCGGTGTCATCTAAGTCCTCAATTAAGATTTGTGCTTCCGAAGCCAATTGATGTATTTGATTAATCACTTCTGGTTTCGGTACTTGAGGCGTGGCTTTAGGATCCGCGATCAAATCTAAGGCGGTTTGGTAAAAGAGAGTCGCCTCTTGCCATTGCCCACGAAACGCCGCAATATTCCCATGGACCACTTGCGTTTTCCATATTATCGTCGGCGCACGTTCCAGCAACGTTTTGGCGGCTTCTAATTGCCAGCTTTGGGTTAAACTCTCAGCCTGTACAGCCACCACTTGTGTCATACGCTGTTTCAAGTCATCTAAATAGGCAACCGAACAATCGCTTTGTGTTTGGAGTGTGGTTAATAACTTGTCTAATGTTTCAAAATCATCAGCTTGCACCGCTTTCTCCACCGGCACTTTATAGTTAGCACAAGAAACCGTTAAACCGACAATTGGCAAGTAGGTACGAACCAATAGCATAATGAGTAGGCATATCCCCAGTAGCATGGCGAAGAATAGGACACGAACATGCAAGGGTTTCTTCTTAGACGGATATAAAAAATACTTAAGGGTTTGTATATTTCCACTCATATTCTCAGAGAAACCCGCCGGTAGCAACTTTGATAACTTCATTTGTTCTCAATCCCTTATTTAATTGGACAAACCTCCAAGGTTTAGCAAACCTCGGAGGTTTTCTCATTCGTTTCGCACCTTGTACAAGAGAGCCGCGTCGCTTAGGAGTACAAGGCGAACCTGGTACGAGGGCCGCGTCGCGTGGTGATTAAAATGTGACATTATCAAGTTAAAAGCAAAATTTTTTTGTGGTTGTCCTTTTCAGGATGAATGATGATCAAAAAGGCCTTGGCACGCAATTTTTTGTTCTCAAACACGACCGCCCAACAATTGTCTGCATCCGCGTCCTCTGCTAACACATCCACTTCGATGGCCGTCGTATCGGGTATTTTAACCATTTTCAAGGCAGCGAAGTATAATACCAAAAATAACAACAAGGGTGGAATGATAGCAGGATAAACCGCTCATAATTCTTTTGTTGGCACTAAAATCATTAAATATAATTAAATAAAATCAATGAGTTATATGGATAAATACCCATTTAATATAAAATGTTTAAAATGTAATTTATGATGTCCAAACGGATACTATCCCTAAGAAGGGATAGCATCCGTAACATCACTACATGTTTAGGACTACCTTTTATTTTATTAACTTTATAAATATACTTTATAAATGTTATCCTCAAACCTTGATACCAAAAATGCCCTATTTTTTTATCAAGTCAAACTGTTAAAAAGGCACTGGGATCGTTGAATGGGATTGATTCAAATGAGGGCAATCTCTCGCGGTTGTCCCTTTTTTGATGGAGTCCAAACTTTAGTTTGGATTTATTCGCTACATTTTTAGATGGATTGACAACATTGGCATCATTCTTGCCTTCGCGCGCGCGTTAATTATATATATATATATATTTATACTCGACTCGCCAGTGTTTTCTAAAACTAAACTACAAGGATTGTCTATAAAAACGGATTTAAAAAACCTATAACTACAAGGATTGTCTATAAAAACGGATTTAAAAAACCTATAACTACAAGGATTGTCTATAAAAACGGATTTAAAACACCTATAACTACAAGGATTGTCTATAAAAACGGATTTAAAAAACCGATAGTTGCCCACCAACTCAGT
>QNER01000790.1 GCA_003646175.1 Candidatus Parabeggiatoa sp. nov. 1 | reverse complement strand
TCGGTGGGAGATACTGGTGCAAAGGCAGATACGATCCTAGTCAATTGGGCGGAAATCGACTACTTAGCCACCACGACTGCTGAACAGGATCAACTTAAATTTGGTACGAAAGGGCAAGGGCAATATCAATTAACGGTGACAGGTTTTAGTCGTCCTGAAGTATTGGTGCTGGATGTCACAGAGCCACGACGAGTGGTACCATTGCTAGGCGCGGCTGTGCAGGCAGAGGGTGTTGGTGGCTATCAGGTGCAATATGCCGATAATAACTTTAATGCTGATTTGGATAAGGCCTATTACGCATTTAGCTTAACCGAAAATAATCTGCTTAAACCGGCTGAGATCAGCTTGGATTTACCAACGACTCGGCTTAAATCTCCGTGCCATCAAGCCGATTATTTCATCATTCACCATGGCAGCTTTGAGGTGACGGCGTTTCAACAGTTAATAGCGGCGCGTGGCTTGCAAGTTATGGCTGTGCAAGTGTCTGATATTTATGATGAATTTAATCATGGCTTAATTGATCCCCAAGCCATTAAGGATTTTCTGACTTATGCTTATGAAAATTATGGGGGGACACGGGAATATGTGGTATTGGTGGGCGATGCTAATCAGGATACCCTAAATGAGTTAGGGCATGGCATTAACTATGTCCCCACCCACACTTTTCATACACCCTTGGCGGGCGAAACCGCTAGCGATAATTGGTTTGTCAGTATCAGCGGCGATGATCGTTTACCCGATATGTTTTTGGGGCGCATTCCGGTTAGAACCCAAGCCGAACTGGATGCGGTGGTGAATAAAGTGGCGAGCTATCCACAATCACCCCGGGGTGACTGGCAACGTAATGCCCTTTTTGTTACTGATAATGAAAAGGCATTTGATGACGCATCCGATAAACTGATAGAGGCACATTTTGCGGACTATAACCCGCAACGGGTTTATCTGCGTCAATACACTGGTGATAGGGATACCATTCAGGCTACCGCAAAACAGGACATCATTGACCACATTAATGCAGGTGCTATTTTGACTAATTATACCGGCCATGGCAGCGTGAGCAACTGGGCGGGTGAATTTATTTTTGACTCGCGTGATGTGGCGTTGTTAGATAACCCAGACAATCTGACTTTTGTTCTGGCCTTAAATTGTTTTAATGGTCAGTTTTCCTACTTTAAGAATTTTTATGGTAGTGATGATAGTTTGGCAGAGGCCTTTCTGAAAGCAGACGGCAAAGGGGCCATTGCGATGTGGGCACCTACCACCTTGGGCTATACCTATCAACATGAAAAACTGGCCGAGGAACTCTTTAAGCGTCTGCTTCAAGAGAAGGAAACCGAACTGGGCCCTTTAACCACGGGGGTTAAAATTGATGCCGTCAACTATATTGGCATCAATAATGTGGAAAAATTCACGTTATTTGGGGATCCAAATACGCGATTGTTGTTAGAATGATCGATAAAAGATTTTAGGAGTCCAAACTTTAGTTTGGGGGTGGCAAACTAAAAACGACGCTAAAAGTTTAGCTTCGCTAAACTTTAGCGTCGTTTGGACTCCATCACCTTACATTGCACCACTACCAAGTTTTTGAACAAACATAATCTAACATTTTAGTCGGAGAAATATCTTCACCTTCAGGCCAATACAATCCGCCTAATGGATCAATGGCAACCTGTCGAAAATAACGGAACGCTTTCAAACGCCAAAAAGCGTTGCGGCTATTAAGCAAAGGGATTAAATCTAACTCAAATTTTTCCCCATCCTCCATCAACAAGTGAAGTCGATAGTTATTATCGTTATCAGCCCAAACTTTGATCGCCTTTTTCCACGGCGTTTTAACCGTTGAGTTCATTCCATCTCTCCAATAATTCATATTGATTAGTCAAGATAAACTCTTTTATTTTCTTTAACGGCTTGGGTGGCATCTGCCCTGCCATCAATTCACCGTCTTCGAGATTAAAAGAACCCGCATAATCTCCATAAACACCATGACAATGTGGTGGTGGATGATCATCCGTATAGATGTAAATCGAAATTCCAAAGAAAAAAGCAACTCTTGGCATATTTCATCTCCTTTTAAGTTTTTGAACCGGATTTAACGAATTAAGGGCTAACATGGATTAATAAATTACTAATTCTAACGGATTCTGTTGATAATAAATTCAATCGGTTACGTTCACGCATCATGGACCTATTTTCCATCACGCCCCAAAATAACCAACTAATCCATCAATTACTATTAAATCAATCATTACATCAAATACCCTCTGTCTGTTGACACCAAAACCCATTTTACGGATGCTATCCCTTCTTAGGGATAGTATCCGTTTTAACATAAAAAATTCGAGGTTTTCAAAACCTCGAAGATCTAATCATACCATTTGTTAAAACGAAACGGATACTATCCCATCTAGGTAAGCATCCGTTTTTACCTGTAAAAATACCTTTCCCCATAAAAAAAAGACCTTCGAGGTTTTCAAAACCTTGAAGGTCTAATCATCATACCATTTTTTGGTTAAAACGAAACGGATACTATCCCTAAGAAGGGATAGCATCCGTAAAATCACATTTTCTTTTACCACACTCATTGGCTCACTCAGGAATCGTCGCTTCTATTATGGACTCATCATGCTCCGTGCTGTCCCCATCTAATTCAACATCCATCAGTTTGTAGTAGTAAGTTTTGCCCTTCCTTACTTCAGTATCAAACACTTGATAGGACCAACCATCGCCCTGAGCCGGGATATTGAAAGCGTGTTCCCAACCAGTTTCACAGTCTATCTCATCATTTCCCCCGTCGCACCACCAAACTTTGGTTTCTTCATATTCCCCCTCTTCTTCGCCACGCTTCAAAATCACAAAGAAAGCATTGTTGAGTTCCATCCCGCTGTCCCAGTTGATCTCGGTGTAATATAAGTCGAAATCGGGGAGATAGGAACCACTGGCTTTGAAAGAACCCTCTAACAGTTCGACATACGTGGGTTCAGCTATCGTGTATTCCTCACCACTGGTGAAATTCCCGTTGCCAGTCCCAGTGCCACCCAGCGGAGTACCATTAGTGATGGTGTCGTCATCCGTCACATCTAAGCGGAGAGTGCCGTCGCCGGTGATGGAATTAACGGTCACGGTATAACTACTGCCACTGCCGCTGACATTGCTCACCGAACCATCGGCAGTGTCTGTTTTGGTCAGGCTGAAGTCTGATGTATCTACCCCGGTGACGCTGTCACTGAAAGTCACGGTAAAATCCACGCTGGTTGCATTAGTCGGATTGGCATCAGCGCGAGTGATAGTGGAGACGGATGGCACCAAATCCAATGTCATATCCTTGAACGTTAAATTCGCTACAAAACTAGGTGATGTAGTTATAGACATTTCGATCTCTGCCGCCCCATCAACAGGTAAAAAGCTTCCATAAATGGTAGCCAAACTAACCGGATTACCATCCAGAAAGTTATAATTTCCCGAAAGGGATTTCGTGCTAATTGTACCGCCAACTGCATTTTTGAATGTCAAAGTAAACGTAGAAAGTATTATTGAACCTCCAGAAACGTCATAAACTGACATTTCTTCTACTTGGAAAGACTGATAATTAGTACCATCGGCTTTAATGACTAGAGCTGCCGTTGTGAGCGACGCATTGCTATGATAAATCTCGTCAGTAACGAATTCATCTGTAAAATCATTGCTGACCGCGAATATTGGGTTAGTTGAACCGTCATCACCAGCTAACTTATAACCGGCCCCTCCGGTATCTGCTGCTTGCAAACCGGTAAAAGTATAAGTTTGAGAGGCCGCTTGTAATTGGGGTACGCCTAGTACAATTAAGAACAGCGCGATGAGTAAAGCAAAAATGAACGTTGAGATTCGGTTTGTGTTTTGCATCAGGCTTTCTTCGGTGTTTCGTTCACAAGAACGGAGCGAGCAATAAAACCCACCATTGCTTCCAAAAAAGTGTACAAGCCGGCCCAAAACCGGCCCTTGTTGAAGTGGATTGTGTCTCCAAACGGAAACACGCGCCCCGCTGGGAGGCGATGGGGGCCATAATCGGCCTCGCGATGGGGTAGTTATTCCCGATAAAAATGCAAATAGCTTGGATAACATTTGATTATCCTCCCATAGTTGAGTTAAAAAAACGTCACCGTCAAATCACGTTGCTTGAACGTATCGGCGGTATGACGTGGTTAAAAAAAACAGCGGTGGCAAACCTTTTTGCCGGTTTCTCGTTTAAGGTTTTGGTATGAGCCCTCCTTGATTGGTTGATGACTTATAGAGTGATCCATAATGATTTGTCAAGTAGCAGAAACCAAGCTCTTTACCTACTATCAGCTTGCCAAAAATCGCACAACGTCTCATAGTACAACGAATTACGGGGATAAACGAATATTGATTTCTTTGAGATGAGAATCCATGCGTATCAATTAGGGAAACGACTTAATAAAATCAAGCCACCGGTT
>QNER01000789.1 GCA_003646175.1 Candidatus Parabeggiatoa sp. nov. 1 | reverse complement strand
CCATAAATCCCAGGGCGTTGCCCTAGGCTGGTATGTCAGCCCCTTTCAGGGGCAAAGCAATCTAAAAAAGTCTTATGCGAATTTAGTGATTGCTGTACTAGGGCAGCGCCCTCAAAACAAAATTTGGGTAACTACTCAGCCCTGAAAGGGCGCTTTATTAAAGCCTAGGGCAGCGCCCTAGGAACAAGAATAACAACGAACAAGCCCTTTCTGGGCGCATTAAAATTTTAAATGCCCCTTCAGGGCTTTAAATAATGGCACGCACGATAGGAATTAAGGAATTAAGTTCCAGGTAGTTACACTGGCTATATTAATTTCGCACCTTCGGTGCTTTAAAACTTAGCACCGAAGGCGCGTATTATTAAAGCCAGTGTAACTACCCTGGAAATGAGGTAACAAAACAAACCCTTTCAGCTCCCAGGGACAACGCCCGGGCTATAATAATCCGCACCGAAGGGGCTAAGAGGTGGTATGGGAATTGGGGTGCTCCTGCACTAGCATGATTCAAGATGGACAAACTATTGAAGTGAATGGTGATTTAGGTAGAGTTCGGATAAATGTGGTCTCGATTTTATGTAACCAATCAAGAGTACCGGATTAATTCCGGTGAACAATAAAATTGTAGTGACCAAGTAGTGATAATGTCCAAACGAATACTATCCTTAAAGGGATAGTATCCGTCAAATAACGAGACGAATACTCGGCTTGCGCAAGCCCCCCTTCGCTACGGATTGCCAATCGAAGCAAAAGTTTTTGTGCGCAAAAACTGAATGAAGAGATGACAATATATAACTAAATGTAGGGGCAATCCTTTATGGTTGCCCATCGATTTCATTTTGAAGCGTTGTGCGTCATAAGAGTTTTTAAATGAAATGCGAAGGCCGTCGTTTGCTATTCGCGATTTGATAATTTTTCCTGGCCGTTAAATGAAATGCGAGGTTGTCATTTGCTATTCGCGATTTGATAATTTTTCCTGGCCGTTAAATGAAAGGGGCAACCGCGAGGGATTGCCCCTACAATATATAACGAGATGTAGGGGCAATCCTTTATGGTTGCCCCTCTTTATCTTCCAAACTCTTTAAGTCCCCGTAAAACACATCTGACACCCATTGTGACGATACTGTTCTGCACAAGCTAATGGACTGACACGGAAATCAAGGCGAGGTCGGCGAGGCAGGCAGTTGGACCATATTCACAGTACTCACCTTATTTGGTGGACGAATGCCGTGTAGCTCGGCATTTAACTGACGTCCATCCACTTTTACACGCAAATAGTTGTACTCCTGCACACGAGGTTTCCCCTGCCAATAAAGTTCCTTCTCTGACGATGATGGGTTCTGAGCTTTCGTGAAGACCTGCTCGGTACCACTGCCTCCTATTACTAGGTAGTTGATCCCGTCAACCAGGTACTGTTCGGTCGTATGGGCATGGCTGTTAAAAACCAGAATGTTGAAGAACTTGGCATATTTCTTCAGAACGTAATGGGGATTTTGTTTAGGAGGCAAAGGATCATGGCCGTACTGCACAAAAGAGGGTTTGTGATAGACCACGAAGACGTGATCAGCCCCATTTTTTTGAGCCAGCTTCAAGTGCAGCTCAAGAAAAGCCATTTGTTTTGCGAAAACCGGGTTTTTGCTGCACCAAGGCTTTTCATTAATGCACATTCCACCACTATCCAAAAAGATGAAATGGCTGTTGTGGTAAGGCCGGGCATAGATACGGTTTTTGGGTGACATTCCCAAATCCGTCAACCACGGCATAGTGGTCATCATGCCTTCTAGATTTGGGTCATCCCAAGTTTCGTGATTGCCTACCGAAGCCAGCACTCGTCCAGGCAGACCCAAATCGCCATCAGGGTGAGGCAAACGTAGTATCAACCAAAAAATGAAATAAATTGAAATAAATGAAACTCGATGTTCAAAGTTTGGCACTGGGGTCGTTGAGTGGTAATGCTAATAAAATCAATAAGTTATCTTAGTGTCCGATAAAAAATAACTTCCATAAAATATTGGCACTGGGGTCATTCCATTGGATTGATTTGATCTAAGGGCAACCACAAGAGATTGCCCCTACGCCAAACGACGATTTGTAGAGGCAATCCTTTGTGGTTGCCTTTGAATTTGACGCTTTCCCACTCAATGACTTCAGTGCCGAAATTAGGGCACTGGGTCGTTGAATGGGATTAATTCAAATCCATGAGTGGTAGTCCTGAAATGTGGGTGATATTTTTTAATTTCCAAGGTTTCCTTAAGGCTATTCACATTTTCAGGGTTGTTTTGGTTGGATTTTTTCTGAACAATCACTTTGGTGTTTGTCAAATCACCGCCAGATGTCGAAGACATTTTCAGGCTACCAACCCCGAAGGGGTTTTCAGGCTAAAGTTTTTGCGAGCAAAAACTTTAGCCTGAAAATGTGAATAGCCCCAGGTGAAACCTCACCCACAAATATCACCCACATTTTAGGACTACCCAATGAGTTACCTTGATAAATCGCATTAATTAATTTTTAAGGATTAAAAAAATGACTTATCATCAGAAATAAAAATTAATGATGGCTCACCGACTAATGGATTCAATGCTTTGAAAACCGATTCATGTCCTTTCCAAAAACTGCCAATTCGCTTTCTTTTCGCGGGTCAATCTTTGAAAAAAGCACGATATTGAAGCATTCCCATTCAACGACCCCAGTGCCATCGTGCGTGCCATTAGGGTAATCCCTACAAACTAAATGATACTTTCACTAATTTCGCCAACGGCGAATTTTGAACCGCGAATAGCGAATATTTCAAAAATAAAAGACGACTTTACAAACAATTAGTGATTTAGACGGATACTATCCCATCGAGGTATAGCATCCGTTTGGACTTCATCACTACTTCTACAGGACTACCCAATTTTTATACTTACCACCGTTATAAATTGAGCTTTTTTGATTTGTCGATCCTAAAATAACTCTTTTAATTTTCAGGAAAAATTAAAATTAAATTTAACTCTGTGAAACTCTGTGTAACTCTGTGCCCTGAAGTGTGTATAAAAACTTCAGGCACGATCCCAATTCCCATGATTTGAACACAGTATAAAAACTTCAGGCACAAACCCAATTCCCATGGTTTGAACACCAATTAAATTATAACAAATTGATTATATTCAATAATTTTATAACGACTTGATATTTAAAGTCGAACTCATATTATTATATACAATTCCTGTACTTAACACCTATAGTTTTTCAGATAAATAATTTCAGTTAGAAACCGTAAAGCGTTTTGGAAACCTTGAAGAGGGTGCATTCCCATTTTAACGGACAGTATCGTCAACGGATACTCGAAATAAACGGATAGTGCTCAATTAATTATCCTACTGAAAACTCCGGAAAAGTCTGTAAGTCATTGATTTTTTGTTGGGCATGTTTTTGTAAGTCATTGAAAATATTGGATGCCAAAAAATTCTCCTGAGTTTTCAGTATCCTAATCTTTTTAGATGCACCAATACGAGAGCCGCTGTGACTTTTCAAAGTTCAAAATCCGTTCAAGTAAGTATTTATCCGTTTTTGTAGCAACTCCGTTGTACTATTGATTGATACTCAAGATTGATAATGACCCTTTTTTTGGGAATGCGCCCCTTTGAAGGTTTTGCCCTAAATATTTTTCTGAATGTCTATATCAGGTTGTAAAATGTTTTTTAACACTTCAGTTCACGAAAGTACCACAAAGTGACACAGAGTCTGTGTTGAATGAAAACTGATAGGTGGTAAGAATTATCATCACAATCGACGGTTCTGATCAATTTTATTATATCTATGAACGCACATCTTTTCATTATCATCTTAACGCTCTCAATAACACTAAGCTTGCCGGTGTCCGCCCACTATGAGCAAAATCTAAAATTCGATCATCTTTCCCTTAAAGAGGGTTTATCCCAAAGTACTGTCTATAGCATTTTGCAAGACAGCAAAGGTTTTATGTGGTTTGGTACCCAAGATGGACTGAATAAATATGACGGCTATCAATTTACCGTTTATCGCCATGATTCGCAAGATGCCAATAGCTTAAGCCATAACGAAGTCTTTGCGATTTACGAAGACAGCCAAGGAACGCTGTGGTTTGGCACCGGTAAAGGCCTTAACCGGTTTGACTCTCAGCAAAATCGGTTTATCCACTATCTTCACGATCCGCAAAATCCCGACAACAGCTTGAGTAACAACACGGTTTGGTCAATTAATGAAGACAACGAAGGCCTATTGTGGATTGGCACCGATGGGGGGGGGCTGAATAAATTTTTTGGCGGTATTCATGGTTTTAATGCGTTTTATCCTGGGCGTGTTAAGGATAATCCGTATACACCGCCCATTGTTGTGACAAAATTGGAGATTTTTAACAAACCCAAACCCGTCAGCATGGGCAGCGATTCTCCTTTACAACAACACATCAACTTTACCAAAGAAATGACACTGTCTT
>QNER01000788.1 GCA_003646175.1 Candidatus Parabeggiatoa sp. nov. 1 | reverse complement strand
GCAAACTTTCCAAAAGCTTAAAAAACAGTGGCCCAATTATCCTTTGAAAATCTTAAAAAGGTAGTTTCACGGTAGTCCCTACAGAGCAATGCAGATATTAAAAATCAGTTACTTATAAAAAATTGTCTGCAAATCGCTTGATTTTATTGACAGTCAAACCATAAAGATATTATGGCTATTTGGCAGTTTAAACTTGCCTACATACGATTTGTAGGGACTACCAAGTACAAGTCGACAGACACAGAGACTCAAATTTAATGCAATGTGTTTTAATACGTGCCAAAATTATATATTCATTTAATATGGAGACACCTTATGCATCCTATGCTTAATATTGCGGTACGTGCAGCCCGTCGCGCCGGTGTACTGATTGTCCGCTCTATAGAAAAACGCCAAGATTTACAGATAGATATAAAAGGTAAAAACGACTTTGTTAGCGAAGTTGACAGACAAGCAGAAGCTGCCATCATCGAAACGTTGCGTAAAGCCTATCCTAACCATGCCATTCTGGCCGAAGAAAGCGGCGCACAACCAGGCGAGGATTATCAATGGGTAATAGATCCGCTTGATGGCACAACTAACTTTTTACATGGAAATCCACAATTTAGTGTGTCTATTGCCTTGAAACATAAAGGCCTTTTAGAGCATGCGGTGATTTATGATCCTTTACGCGATGAGTTGTACACAGCTTCACGCGGTATTGGCACGTTCTTGAATGATCGCCGTGTGCGCGTCAGTGGTTTAAGTTCCCTGAACAGTGCTTTACTAGGCACCGGCTTCCCCTTTAGAATGCCAGACCATATAGATACCTATTTAAATACTTTTAAAGCCTTATATCCTCTCGTTTCAGATGTGCGTCGTGCTGGTTCAGCGGCATTGGATTTGGCTTATGTTGCGGCCGGACGTTTGGATGGCTTTTGGGAAATTGGTTTAAAAGAATGGGATATGGCAGCGGGTTCGCTGCTCATTCAGGAGGCGGGTGGTTTAGTCAGTGATTTTAGTGGTGGGAATGATTACTTGAGTACTGGCAATATTGTGGCGGGTAGCCCTAAAGTATTCAAGGGAATATTGCAAACCATTCGGCCACATTTATCGGATGCGTTGAAGAAATGATAAGGAAGTTGATTAAAATGATGAGGGCTGAGGAAATACCAAATAAATAATAATTCCAAACGTTAATTCAAAAAACTTTTTGACAAGCAAAAACTTGGTTTTTACCCGATACAATTAATTCTTTCCAAAAACGATATAAATTACTGATAATAAATTAATTTTATTGTAGTTGTTCTATGAAAATGCTTCTGAGAAATGAGTCATTTTTCGTCAGCACAATTTTTGATATGGTAATTTGCGAATACACAGAACGATTAAAACGATGTGGAAGTGATTTTTTGAGCATTTTCAGACGTTCATTCTTGAAATTACTTTTAAATCTAATATGTTTTAGATATTTTGGAAAATATCAATTATAGTGGTGGCAGGCATAAAAGGTACTAATTCCAAAAGATAATTGTTAAATAGTTTACTGAATTTGGGTTTCTTCTTTTAGTTCCTTCTATGCCCGCCATGACTATAATTATTTTGTTTTGTCTCTAAATGAAGGAAAAAACACCACTACATTTTGAAGTTGAGGAAATTACAAATTAAAGCATGAATTATAGAAAAATAAAAGAAGCACTTGCTAAAATACGCAAGTTGCCCATACATCCACAATGGCTTATATCTCGCCATGAACATTGGCACAGTATCCGAATTGGCAAACAAGTGGCAGGCTTAGTATTGGATATAGGTTGTGCCAGTCAGTCCATTAAACATTATATTCAAGCAAAACACGATTACATTGGACTTGATTATTATCAAACCGCTGTACATTGGTATGGTACTCAACCACATGTCTATGGTGATGCCCAAATTTTGCCCATTGCTGACAATAGTATAGATTCCGTTTTATTGCTAGATGTACTTGAACATTTGCCTCGCCCAGAAGACTGTTTTAGCGAAATTGCGCGGGTACTCAAACCAACAGGGGTATTAGTGTTACAAGTCCCTTTTATTTATCCTATCCACGATGCGCCCCTAGATTTTCAACGCTGGACTCAATATGGTTTGCAACAATTAGCGGGTAAACATGGTTTCATCATTCGTCAAGAAATGAAAATAGGTAAACCATTGGAAACTTCTGGTTTATTAATCAATATCGCCATCACAAAAACCGTTCTTAATTGGATACAACAAAAAAACCCAGTGATTATTCTAGGTATATTAGCACCTTTAGCGATTTTGGGTGTCAACCTGTTGTGTTGGTTGCTCAGCTTGATTAGTCCAAAAGATGATATGATGCCATATAGTTATCGTTTGGTATTGGAAAAAAATAAGAATGTTTTTGTTTGAGGTTATAGAGAGAAGTATTTCTGGACTGTCATCAATAGGCGATATTTTTCCGTAATAATTTCCCAATCATAGCGTTCTAGCATATTTTGTCTCCCTCGTTTTCCTAAAGAAAGACATAATTGCCGATTGCTTAAAAGTTGATTAACTTTCTCAGCCAAGTCTTGTGAATTTTTTTGCTTAAAAATTAAGGCATTTTCATTGTCCGTTAAAATATCCTGCATTGCTGGCAAATCGCTGGCAGCCACCGCACATTCGCAACCCAAAGCTTCGACAAGCACTAAACCAAAACCTTCCCTATCACCATCGGTGGCAATAATAGAAGGAAAAATGACGATTTCCGAAGATTGATACAATACCGGCAGTTGCTCATTTTCCACCGCCCCTAAAAATTTGACGTATTGATTTAATTCTAAATCAATGACTTGTTTTTTAAGTTTCGATTCATCTGTCCCGCTACCAGCGATAGTCAAAGTGACATTTGAATGTTGTTTAATAATAAGAGGCAGTGCTGCTAACAGGTAATGTAAGCCCTTTTTTTCCACTAAACGGCCCACAAATAACAAGGCATTTTCACGCTGTGTCGTTGGAGTAGGTACAAACTGATTTATCAGATCAACCCCCATTGGAATGACTTGTATTTTAGCGGCTTCCGCACCCAATGAGAGTGCTGTTTCTTGCATAGTATGGCTGACGACGGTGAGCGCGGTACTACGCTTTAACACGAATTGCTTTAACTTTTTAAACAGTTTGCCTTGCAACCCAAATAAATCACCCCCATGAGAAGTACAAAGAATGGGTGGCGATTTTTTGAAAAACGCGGCTGCCAGCAACGCAACCAAACCTTGCGGCACCAACCAATGTGCATGAATCAAGTCAAATTTTTCCTGGCGCAATAAACGAACCAGGGCAAACCATTCCGCTATAATAAAAAATGGCACTAATAAATAACGCCAGCGGTTTTGTTTCAGATTAGGCAGAATCCCGCCACCATAAGCAAGTGTTTGATATTTCGTGAAGAAATAGCGAAACCGTGTAACTCGAAGGTTATTAAATTGTTCGGTTAATGCGGCACCCTCAGCATGAGGTGCTAAGATATGCACTGTATAATGTTGAGCCAGTCGTTGACTTAATTCGTAGACAAAAGGAGGCTCTTTATCGCCTTGCCAGCGAGGAAAGGTGGAAGTAATGACCAATATTTGTTTGTTTTTAGTCATTTATTTTTTCAAGAATAACGATGAACGTAGGATGAATAAAGGTTAATAAAGAATAGAGCTTTAATGGTAATAAGCGTGAAATGGATGTATATATTTTAGGTGCATTCAAATAATAATCATTGGGAAACTTGCAAACCCGATCACTACACAAATGTATTTTAAAATAAGGTTTGGCCAGCTTTTTTTAACTGATGCCAAGTGATTAACCTTAAAACTTCCCGATATATTTTAATCCGTTTCAATAGAGACATAAAAGTCTGTTGTGGCAAATAGTGGAGTACTGGAACTTGATAATGAACTTCCCAAGGCCAAAGGCGGTTGGGCGTTGCCAAATAAACAACACCATTGGGTTTCAATACCCTGGCAATCTCAGATAAATGTAGTTGTTGATCAGAAACGTGTTCAATCACATGATTTGATACCACGACATCAAAGTACTCATCTGGAAAAGGCAACGATTCAGTAGTGATTAAAAACATATATCCTTCTGTTGAATTCCTATGATCTTCTATATCGACACTTATCACATCAAATTCTTTGCTTAAAAAATGTGATATTTCACCATTACCCGTGCCAATATCGAGCAGTCGCGCATTTTTCAAAGAATGTTCAGTAAAATCATTAATGATTTTACTGATTTTTTTTGCTTTGCTTTTGCGATTGGCAGTCACTGAAAAGCCCCGTCTATGGGGAACGGTTGTTTCGTTCATAATCTAAATACTCACTTCAAAATAACTGTTCAAACTGGTTTGGTATCTTCAAGTTCTTCACCACTTTCAAATTTGATCAATTCTTCTAATAATTGATCACAGATTGTGACACTTTGTTTATATCCATCACAGTCAATTAAAAAATTATATCTAT
>QNER01000787.1 GCA_003646175.1 Candidatus Parabeggiatoa sp. nov. 1 | reverse complement strand
CATGGTGAATTATCATTCGTTTTAGGCGAACCTGGCACGAAAAAACCGCGTTGTGAATTCCCTTGGAGCGATCCCCTTTCACTTACATCCCAAACAAAATCACCTGTTTCCCTGCCACAACAACTTCTTCCCGATAAATCCGCTTTTCCCAAGGAATCGACACGCGCGTTTCAAAAATAACCAAATACCCTTGCTTTAAACCAAAACGTGACAAATACCGGGCAATTTGATCTAAACCCTCTTCGCGTGTGTAACTATCGTAGTAAAGTTTCAATTCGATCGGAATCTGCTCATTGCCATATTCCGCCAATAAGTCACACCGCCCATTGCCGGCTGCCATTTCACGTTCGATACGCCCGCCGGAATTCACAATCCGTTGCAAAAAAGCCATCAATAGCAATTGGCGGCCAGCTTCACGAAAATCATATTTAGATAACCAAGTCTCTGAATGACGGCGATAAAATTTTTGGAACGCTGTCAACAGGGCATCCATATCCAGTTTGCCATCCTTAATATACCACGTTGGCTCAATATAGTCAGACGGCAGCATTTCCTGAAAGCCAAAACTCAACACTCTCGGAATAATTTCCTGATAAATGGGATTGGCAAAACGGACGGGCGGTTTGGGCGCAATCAGCCCTAAGTCCCGAGTATAAGACAGTGCGTCATTGAGGATGTCAAAGTCTGGCGTTTCTCCATTGATAATCGCCTCGACTATTGGTTTGACTAAAGGTTCACGCAATTTATCAATCAGACTATCCAAATGGGTGTCCCGACGTTGAATTAACGCTTCTCTCGCTTGTGCAACGTGTTCTAGGGTAATTGTCTTTTTGTAGTCGTTGTGTAGCAATTCAGCCACGATCTGATTAGCCAATGCGTTAGTCAACCACGGTTGTCCTTGAGACAGACGGTAAATTTCTTGTTTGACAGCCTCCTCGAACGCTTGCCCAGTTGCTTTAGTGTGTTCCTCCAACAAATCGGAAACTTCTGCAACAGTAAATCCCAGCATAAACAAAGATTTACTTTTCACATTAAACGGCGAACTGGTGCCAAGATTCTCACGTTCTGGGCGAAGACGGATTTTATAATCTCGCACATCTCGCAACCCTATTAGTGCTATCGAATGAGGAAAACCTTTAGGACGCGCTTCAAAACCGGCCCGCAATTGACGCAACAAGGCGAGGAATAATTCATCCATCAAAGAATCAGCTTCGTCTATAAATAAGACAATAGGTTTCGGGTTATGTGTTGCCCAATCGCTGAGATAAGCCTGTAAAGTACCAAAATGTTCACTTCTTTCAGACACTTGTGAAGGCCACTGGGTTTCTGGCAAATGCAGTGTGGCTTGACGATAAATGGCCGCCGCGGCAATCCGCATCGCATCCCAACTGTCTTGCCCACTGGCTGCGGCTTGGATATTAACGGTCAATACCGTGTACTGCCCTTCTTGATTGAGTTGCCGCATCAAAGCATATAGATAAGTGGTTTTGCCGGTTTGCCGAGGGGCATGAAGCACAAAATAGTGCCGTCCATCAATTAATTCCCGTATCCCAACAAGACGCGGCAAAGGGTCTGTTATATAGTGAATATCGGGCTGACAAGGCCCGGCGGTGTTAAAGAATTTTTTCATTTCACATTGCTCGAAGTTGCGATACTTTGCGCTTGACAAAATCATCTTTTGATACAAAAGCTGATAAGGGTAACACTTTCTGGAACACATTGTTGGTAAAATAATGGCACTGACTGTCAGATATTAAATTCTAAAATTTGGTGAATTCTGATTCTGATAAGTGTCATTAATACACGAAAACGGAAATCCCAAGACCATTAAGGGCAATCCCTTGTGGTTGCCCCTGCAATATCGCTTGTTCTTAACGAAGGGGACAGCCCTCATAATCAATTCCTGTCGTTCTTGCCAAACTACTCCATAAAACTCTCCGGCGTTTCTGGCATCCCATCGCCCACAATATTCACCTTAAAGGTACTGAGTTCACTTATGTCTTGAACTCGGCACCCTTTTGGTAATTCAGCCCCTTCAATAAAACCACCCGGCAATACCACCAAAAACTCATCCAAATTAATGACTCATGTTACGCACAACGCTTCAAAATGAGTCCAGAGGGGCAACCATAAAGGATTGCAATTTTTTATAGGGCAATGCCCAGCGCAAGGCCTTCAATTGTATGGGCAATCCCTTGTGGTTGTCCTTGAAATTGAAGCTTAAAACGAAACGACCCCAGTGCCGGCTGCTGTCCAGAGCGGATATTAAAATTAGAAACCTTCAAGGTTTTTGCAACGCTTTACGGTTTTGCCCTATTATCTATATTTAGGCCGATGTCACTTCAGTTTCCTTTTTAAACCCACCAATCATAGCCTCCAATTTAGCCCGGGTTTTGTTTAGGTTTTTAGGCCAGTTTAAATAAGAAATATTTAGAATATTTTTGAGCACAAAACATCATTTATTTTTAAATCAACAGTTTACAAAAAACTTGAACATCAAGTAATAGATAATGGGTAATGAATAATGGGTTTGTCGGAGGTAAGGAACGAGGCCGGAAATAATATACGCGAGACAGATGCTATCCTTCCAAAGGGATAGTATCTATCGCCGTTTATTGCGTCAGTTATTTGCAGCGATGTCCCTAACCCGTCCCGAATGTTAAGGGATAATGAGGCTAAATCCTTATCAGCCGTAATTTATTCCCAACCACCGGAAAACTGGCAACGCCGAATTTATGTCTCAATACCTTTTAAGAACAATCTTTAGTACCATGCGCTTCTTTATTCTCAATGCTTACTAAACCCTTCAGTCATAACTCATAACTATATGACCTAAGTAGGTACACATAAATCTTTTAACATTTTTAGAAATCAGATTTCTTGAAGAAATCGGATTTCTTTGAGCAACATTTTTAGAAATCAGATTTCTTGAAGAAATCGGATTTCTTTGAGCGGTTCAAAATGTTAAAAAACTTTTACCTACCTACTTAATGGCACGCACGATAGACATTTCCCCTGTCTGAATCAGAATTAACCGAATTTCCAATTAAGCTTTTTAACTTCAATCAGAACCAAGTTTTTTCGTACAAGGTTCGCCTGAAACGAATGGTAATATGACATTGTCGAATTGTTAACTGATGTTACCCACATTGCTTCGACGATGTCACAGTTTGTGCAATAAAGCGGAAAGTTCCATACCATGATGATGTTTGGTGAAAGGGCTTTCGCGGGGGGGGCAACCACAAGGGATTGCCCCTACAATATATAACGAAATGTAGGGGCAATCCTTTATGGTTGCCCCTCTGGACTCATTTTGAAGCGTTGTGCGTAACATGAGTTTTTAAATGAAATGCGAAGGCCGTTATTTTCTATTCGCGATTTGCGATTTTTAGATGGCCGTTAAATTGCGAAGGCGGTTGTTCGTTATTCGCGATTTGAGATTATTGCTGGCCGTTAAATGAAAGGGGCTACCGCAAGAGCCCCTACAATATATAACGAGATGCAGGGACAATTCTTTATGGTTGCCCCGATTGACTCTCGAGCTAGCGTTGTGCGTAACATGAGTTAATAAATTCATAAGCATCAAAGTGATGAACTTTATAAACCAAAAACGTTTTATTATCGGAAACGATTGGTTCAGGTTCAATTTTAGGGTTTTTTAGTGTTGTATTGTTATATCTGTTACTTTGTTGTTTATCAAAGAGAATATATCTAACAGAACCGTTTTCTATCAAATTAACACCATAAAATTCTTCTAAAATAGCCCCGATAAATTTAATAAATACATGAGTATTTCTAAATTGCAACACATATTCGGCTTCGTATGGTTTTTTCGATTTCAATTCGCAAATGAACAGGTACCACTCATTTTTTATGGCGGTAAAAATCACTCCAAAACAACTTTTGTTGATTTTTTCAGCCGGGTTAAGTACTAACTTATTCTTTTGCGTTCAACAGGAAGGAAAAACGCAAAAGTTTGGTGAGCATCAAAACCACGTAGGGTGACTTTTTTTAACTTCGCTTCCCTCGCGGTTTCCTCTAAAATAACAGTTCCTTTCCATTATGGTTTTGAACGATAATGGCAACTTCATGATGGATAATGGCTTTTATCATATCAATCAGCATAAGCTAAATGAAATTGTCACTGTCATCTCATTATACCTGCGATTCATTTCATTGATTTCATAATCGAAACTCTCGACTTCGATACCCATATCATGTATGACTGTTGAAAATAAGCTTTGTTTTTCAGCAACTTATGTTTTAACCCATGACTTATCTAGCACATCCTCTTCGGTGTACTGGTACTTTGTCATGATTTCATCTTTATCTTCAAACTCATTGCCCAAAAATTTATCGCTTGAACGTTACTTTCAATCAGGGAATGTGCCCTTTACAGATTGAGAAGTTTTCCAATATGGATTTTTTGAAGTTATAAACTTTATAAACCGTTATACCGTCAACAATTTCTG
>QNER01000786.1 GCA_003646175.1 Candidatus Parabeggiatoa sp. nov. 1 | reverse complement strand
TAATAACCACTAATTTATTTATAGTGAAGCTATTACCCCAATAAGCCCATTACCCATTACCCATTACCCATTACCCATTATATTTTAACAATTTTAACAATAGCAATAACGTATTGAATATTAAAACCTTGAACACCAATCCCAATTCTGACAAAATTATCACGAGCGACTTTACCTTAGAACCTCTGGATAATCAACGCCTCGCCAATCTCAGCGGCCAATTTGATGAACATTTGCGTCAATTGGAACAACGCTTTAGTGTGGAAATCAATAACCGAGGACATCAATTTCGCGTGGTTGGGCTCGCCCATGCGGTGCAAAGTGTCACAGAAATTCTCAATAAACTTTACACCGCTACCATTGAAGAAGCGTTAAATCCAGCCAGTGTGCATTTATATTCTCACGAGAATATCGAAGCCATCGATGAAGATCGAAAGGATGATAGCACGGAAAGCGCAGAAATCGTTATTCGTACCCGTCGCGGCGTCGTCAAAGCGCGTGGACTTAACCAGCGCAAGTATTTAAATAATATTGTGCGCCATGACATCAATTTTGGAGTTGGGCCTGCCGGCACCGGGAAAACATTTTTAGGCGTCGCTTGTGCCGTTGAAGCTTTGGAACGTGAGCAGGTACGCCGCTTAGTTTTGGTGCGTCCAGCGGTGGAAGCCGGTGAACATCTAGGATTTTTGCCCGGTGACTTGGCCCAAAAAATCGATCCTTATTTACGTCCGTTGTATGATGCGTTATATGAAATGTTAGGGTTTGAACGGGTGGCAAAATTACTCGAACGCCATGTGATTGAAATCGCGCCGCTGGCTTACATGCGTGGACGTACCCTAAATGATGCCTTTATAATCCTTGATGAAGCTCAAAATACCACCATTGAGCAAATGAAAATGTTTTTAACCCGTATCGGGTTTAGTTCTACCGCTGTTGTGACAGGGGATGTCACTCAAATTGACTTACCCCATGACAGTCAATCGGGTTTACGCCATGTGATTAAAATACTTAAGAATGTTGAAGGGATCAGTTTTACCTTTTTTGATGCTAAAGATGTCGTGCGACATCCCATTGTGGCGCGTATTATTGAAGCTTATGAACGCGCTGACAAAAAAGCCCCCCACCCTGACTCTTTACGAAAGGCGGAAAACGCTGAACTCCCTTTATCAAAGGGACAAGAAAGTGAGATAATATAATTATGGGTACTATTGTGGACGTGCAATACGCGAGTAATGAGCCCGAGTTGCCTGATAAAGACATGCTAACCCGTTGGGTTAGCACTGCTTTGCAATACCAATTTCCCCGAAAAAATGGTGATTCTCCCCTTTCTCCTTCAAACGTAGAACTAACAATACGCATTGTCGATGAAGCCGAAGCAACGCAATTAAACCAAACATGGCGACTTAGCAACGGCCCCACCAATGTCCTTTCTTTCCCCTTTGAATGTCCCCCGGACATGGATATACCTTTGCTGGGGGACATTGTTATTTGTGCCCCCCTAGTTGCCTTTGAAGCAATCGAGCAACAAAAATCCCAACACGCTCACTGGGCACATCTTGTCGTACATGGCACTTTGCACCTGTTGGGCTATGATCATCTTGATGAAACTCAGGCGCAAGTCATGGAAAACCTAGAAATTGGCATACTACACCACTTAGGTTATCCTAATCCTTACGATACTATAGAACGATTATGATTTCGCCCATATCCACTCGCCCATCTCCTATCTTGTCTTGGTTTAATCGTGTTAGAGAAACTCTATCTAACAAACCACAAGATAAAACACAACTGATTACTCTGCTGCACGATGCCAAACAACGCAATTTGCTCAATGCTGAAACATTGGGAATGATTGAAGGCGCATTGCAAGTTTCAGAGAAGCATGTCCGCGACGTGATGATTCCAAGATCGCACATGGTTGTTTTAGATTTACATGCACCACCGGATAGCTTGGTAAAAAAAATTGTCAAGTCGGGACACTCGCGTTTTCCTGTTGTAGGTGATAATCGTGATGATGTGCAAGGCATTTTCTTAGCCAAAGATTTACTAGATTATGACACCAAGGGTAATAGTCATCAATTTAATATGCGCGATGTGATGCGCCCTGCCATTTTTATTCCCGAAAGCAAGCGTCTCAATGTGCTATTGCGTGAATTTCGCACCAGCCGTAATCACATGGCCATTGTTATTGATGAATACAGTGGGGTGGCAGGTTTAGTCACGATTGAAGATGTTATCGAACAAATTGTTGGCGACATTGATGATGAGTATGATATTGATGATCAAGTTTTCATCAAAGCCAGTCACAACGGTTTATACATAGTATATGCGCTCACGCCAATAGAAGAATTTAATGACTATTTTAAATCGGCATTAAGTGATGAAGAATTTGACACCATTGGTGGTTTAGTTATACAAGCCTTTGGACATGTGCCCCAACATGGTGAAAGTATAGAATTCGGTGGCTTTCATTTTGAAGTGGGCCGAGCCGACGGCCGTCGCATTCATGTATTGCGGATCAAACCTCTTTCAGTTCTATCGAACAACATTGATTCGTAGAAATATTTGGTAGGGGGCCGGCAATGTCTTTTTATTGCCCGCCCCCTACAACATTATTGGACTCCTTTTTATATAAGGTTATTATTGGTGAAATCATTAAACTTGCAAAAAGGCTTGGGCGACAGTCTTGCCCTTCTCGCAGGCTGCAGCTTGCCACTGGCGTTTGCGCCATACTCTTTATTTCCCATTGCCATATTGTCGCCCGCCCTATTATTTATCCTTTGGCAAAATATTTCTTCACGACGTGCCTTTTGGCGTGGATTACTTTATGGTGTCGGTGTTTTTGGCATGGGTGTATCGTGGGTACATATTAGTTTTTCCCAATTTGGGGGCTTGCCGCCGGTAGCAGCTGTCCTATTGACAGTCGCTTTTGTCTTCGTCTTGGCACTCTATCCCGCGCTACTGGGTGGGGTGTTAACACGCTTTTTTCCCAATAGCACACCCATAAAATTATTGTTAATTTTACCTGCCGCTTGGACATTGACGGAATGGCTACGGGGCTGGTTATTCACCGGCTTTCCTTGGTTAAATCTCGGTTATAGTCAAATCGACTCGCCGTTGAATGGATTTGCGCCCCTGTTAGGTGTGTACGGTGTGAGTTGGGTAACCGTGTTCACGTCTTGCTTAATTATCTATGCTCTTAATATAAAACTGTTACCTTCCCTAAAACCACTGGGTTTCCCAAAACAACAAAAAAACCAGATTTTATTGACTCAAACACTTATCTGGTTTTTGTTAGTGGCAATGTGGGGCGGTGGCTGGTTACTGTCTCGGGTATCCTGGACAGTTGCGGTGGGCAAACCGTTGCAGGTCGCTTTGATACAAGCCAACATACCACAGGAATTCAAATGGTTATATGATTACCGGGCTTCTAGTGTGCAGCGTTATTTGGAGTTAAGCCAAGCTCACCGCGATGCGGATATTATCATTTGGCCAGAAACGGCGGTGCCTTTGTTTTACCATGAGGTGCCAGAATATGTGCCAGATTTTTTTGAACGGTTGGCAGCGGAACATGCCGAATATGGCACCGATTTTTTAATTGGCATTCCGGTGATGAATAAAGATGGCACTTATTTGAATGGTGTGACAAGTATAGGCACACAGTCGGGTTTTTACTATAAACACCATTTAGTCCCCTTTGGTGAATATATTCCTTTTCAATCTATCTTTGGAGAATTGTTAAAGTTGCTTGATGTGCCGATGTCTGAATTTTCGGCGGGCGCAGCCCAACAAACCAACCTCACAAGTGCCGGCGAAGCAATCGGTGTTTCAATTTGTTATGAAGATGCGTTTGGTGAATTAATACGCAACAGTTTGCCTTCGGCAACGCTGTTAGTCAATGTGAGCAACGACGCCTGGTTTGGTGACTCGATTGCGCCCCATCAACATTTAGAAATCGCCCGTATGCGCGCGCTAGAAAGTGGGCGCTATTTGCTACGTGCCACCAATACCGGCATTTCAGCCGTGATTGATGTCAAAGGTAAAATCATGACACAAGCACCGCAGTTTAAAATCTTCGCGTTACCCGCATCTGCCCAACCTTATCAAGGTATTACGCCTTATGTCCGTTTTGGCAACGGCTTGATAGTGACTTTGCTATTGCTGAGTTTACTGTTGGGCGGATTGATTCAGTACCGTACTTTGCGTCATTCAAAGTCGTTTCAGGAATGAGTTTTTGGCAAATTGACATCAGCCGCTTTAGATGATTTGTGCTAGGGGCAAAAGTATTTTTTACACTACCAAACCATTAAAAGCTTAGGTAGAAAAGGTGGTGCCAAGCTATATACGGGAAGTACAACAGATTGACGGATTTATTTTGTTAAGGTGGATTATAAACCTATCAACCAGGGGCGTTGCCCCTGGCTCTATTAATATCGCCCCTTCAGGGCTCGTATTGGCGTTTTCACGCCCTTCAG
>QNER01000785.1 GCA_003646175.1 Candidatus Parabeggiatoa sp. nov. 1 | reverse complement strand
CGAGCCAAAGAGAAGATTCTTAGGAATGCAAGGCGAACCTGGCACGAATTGATTTCTCAATACTCGAGCCAAAGAGAAGATTCTTAGGAATGCAAGGCGAACCTGGCACGAATTGATTTCTAGTTTCCACGCAGAAGCCGGGGAACGCATTCAGGACGCGCCAGTGTCCAGTGAACCAGAAAATAGCTGCTCGTCATTCGTGTACTGACGACTGATAACTGACAACTGATTTCCAGGCTAAAGTTTTTTGTGCACAAAAAATCTTTAGCCTGGAACTGATAACTGACATGCCACTCCCAAAATTCATCCGTAAAACCTTAAGTGCCGTATTCAACAGTCCCATTCTGCAAGCATTAGGCGTGGGCGATGTTTACGATGTCATCAAAAACCATTTCGCCCTGAGTGCGAAAGAAATCACGCAAACCTACCAAAATAGTTATGCCTACGCCCTCAGCGCGTAGGCCGCCGGCTTGGCTTCTAATGATAGTTGGCAGCAGTTTTGGCAGAAAATCACCGAGAGTCGGGTTGACAAAGAATTTTCTAGCCAAATCACTGCACTTTATTTAACACCGTTTGCCCAAGCGCAAGGTTTACAAAGCGCAGCATTAGAAGTTTTTTGTCATCAAACCATTCAAGATTGTCAGGCTTTAGCCGAGCAAAAAGATAAGGCTTTTCAACTCGCCACCTTTAATTTAACCGAAACCGAATTAGCGACTTTGGTTAATGAAACGGAAGTCGCGACGCTGTCCGAGTTAGCGTTAGCCCATCTCCAATCAGTGCCAGAAACGCAGGCGTTGTTGACTGAGCCGCTGGTACAATTTTTGGCGTATAACAATTTATTAGGCCACGCCCTATTATTTTTCTTAAATGAAGAATGGCGGGACAATGAACGTTTCAAAGCCACCCTTGATAATCTGCGTCAACAAGGCTTATTAGGCGAAATGCAAGACTTGCAAACCGCGCAATCTGAATTAAAGGCTTTTTTGGCAAACAAGTTAACCGCGTTGGAGCAACAATTAGCGGCCCAAAATCAACGCTTACTCCAAGCTGCGGCTCCCGAAGAATTTGCTCAACTGGGGCAACAATCAAAAACGCTGTTGTTACATCAACAGGCTGTCAATACTGCGATAGCGGAAATACCGCAACGTTTACAACAAGCACAAACCGATTGGCAAACCACGCATCACGAATTTCTCCAATTTTCGCAACAATTTAGCGATTGGACGGTATTTGCCAGTGCCAAACTGGAAACCATTATGGCTGCGTTGCCGGATTTGCAGCATGGCATTCAACAAATTGACCGCAAGCTGGATAAATTATTGAAATAATTTCAAGCGTTTAAGGCCAATTGTGATGTGTCGGTCCAAATCAAGCCGCAGGATGAATTTACCCAATATGGCGGTGCCACCGAAATTCGCGAAGCCGTTGCCCAGTTTAAAAACTTACCCAATTATTTCTTTGAATTTGAAATCGTTACCGTCAACGCCAAGGGCAAAATCGTCCACCGCGAGCCAAAACAAGCCAGATATGAAACCGAAGACTTGGGCAATGGTGCCACCTTGGAAATGGTTTATATCCCGGGTGGCACCTTTACGATGGGTTCACCTGAAAATGAAGAAGGCCGTTCTAGCGATGAAGGCCTTCAACACCGCGTCACGGTAGAACCCTTTTGGATGGGCAAATATCAAATTACCCAAGCGCAATGGCAAGCCGTGATGGGCGAAAATCCTTCTTACTTTAAATAAAGGCGAAAAGCGTCCAGTAGAAAAAGTCTCGTGGGATGAAGCGGTAGAATTTTGTCAGCAGTTGTCAGAAAAAACCGGTAAAAACTATCGTTTACCCAGTGAGGCCGAATGGAAGTATGCGTGTCGCGCCGGTACAACGACACCTTTCTATTTTGGCGAGACGATAACGACTGATTTGGCTAATTATGATGGTACCGATTGGACTGACGACGAAGGTACAACCTATAGTGGCTCTTACGGTTCTGGGCCTAAGGGTATTTATCGTAAAGAGACAACCGATGTCGGCAATTTTCCGCCCAATGCTTTTGGCTTGTACGATATGCACAGTAACGTATGGGAGTGGTGTGCGGATTGTTGGCATAATAATTATGAGGGTGCGCCCACTAATGGCATAGCTTGGAAAAATGCTAATGAATACCGAGTGTTGCGTGGCGGATCGTGGAATAACACCCCGTACAGCATCCGCACCGCCTACCGTGACAGGTACACTCCGGACGACCGCTACCAGGATTTTGGGTTTCGTGTTGTGGGTGCAGCGCGGGCTTAGCACTTTTCCCTGTTGCCCTCTGCTATATTTTGGGACTTTTTCTCGTTTTCACGCGCCTACGCACTTAATGTCAAAATCAAGGGGCTAACTACCTTGGCTCTAGTACAACGGATTGTCTAGTACAACGAATTGATTCGCCTTATTCGTTTTTTTCGCTAATTCGCTGTACTTATAGTATTAATAACTACAATGATTATTTAGTACAACGAATTAATTGTCTAGTACAACGAATTTACGAAATAAACGAATTGATTTAACGAATTGATTTGCCTTATTCGTTTTTTTCGGTAATTTGTGGTATTTTTGAACGATGAGTGATGTGATTCATACATTGTCATTTTGCAAAAAAATAAATATATGACTGGAATTCAAGTGATTAAAATACTTAACCAACACAGTTGGCAGGTATTACGAATACGGGGTAGTCATTATCAATTAGGTAAAGACGATTTACGAACTACTGTACCTGTTCATGGTAAACGCGATTTAGGAATCGGTTTGCTTAAACAGATTGAAAAAGACACAGGCGTTAAGTTGCAATGAGCATACAATATCGAGCCATTATTACACACCAACAGGATGATAGATTTTTCGTGCAATTTCCGGCAATGAACGAAGCCTTCACTGAAGGTGAAACTTTGTCAGAAGCTTTATTGAATGCCCAAGAAGTGTTAAATTTATCTCTTGATGGGCGATTAGAAGACGGGTTAGAAATTCCACCACCCGACATGGAAAAATTAGGAGAACCAGAATATTTAATTACCCCAGACGCAAGTATCCAATCTGCACTATTAATTCATTTTTATCGTGGCAACCAATCGTTAACAGAATTAGCCGCGGTTTTGGGAATACCGGCACAAGACATTGAAAATCCTAAAAATAATATAACTATTTTCGGCTTAGAACAGATAGCGCGTGCGATGGGAAAACATTTGGTGATAGATTTTGCTTAAATTATCGGTAGTTCTGTAGAAGTAGTGATGATGTCCAAACGGATGCTATCCCTTCTTAGGGATAGTATCCGTAAATCACTAGAATTCGTTGATTTCAGGGATTCGCTGCACTCTTGATTCGTTGATTTCAGGGATTCGTTGTACTTAGCATTACCTTATCCGTTTTTTTCGCGTATCCGTTGTACTTATAGTATCAATAACTACAGGGATTATTTATAAAAAAGGATAAAACGACATTCGTTTATTTCTGGGATTCGTTGTGCTTAGCATTACCTTATTCGTTTTTTTCAGAAAGAAGTTGTACTTATAGGAAAGAACATACAAAATGGAAAATTTAGTCAATATTCACATAGAAATATTACCTGAAGGTATCTATTTAGCAACTTCAGGTGACATACAAGGTTTAGTGGCACAAGGACGTACCCTTATAGAAACTTTAGAAATTGCGCGTGATGTGGCTCGAAAATTAATCGAAGCGCGTACTGACAGAGAAGGTATGGTGTCATTGGAGCAAATCCCCAATGTCTTTGATTATCCATTAGTTGTGAGTCAATAAACGATGGGACGATTAGCAGGTTTTCGTTACAAAGAAA
The DNA here is from genome assembly GCA_003646175.1 of Candidatus Parabeggiatoa sp. nov. 1. Lineage (GTDB taxonomy): Bacteria > Pseudomonadota > Gammaproteobacteria > Beggiatoales > Beggiatoaceae > Parabeggiatoa. Next base: position 641 of record QNER01000785.1, on the reverse strand, counting down.
TTATCAGACGACTGAAAAAATTTGGCTTTCTATTTGATCGTCATGCGGCGGGTAGTCACGAAATTTGGTTTAATCCAACAACCCGCCGCTATACAACTATCCCTAACCATCCGGGTGATCTGCCTGAAGGGACATTACGTGCCATTTTAAGACAAGCAGGTATTAATCCTAATGACTTTTTAAGTATAGGATAAACGACGAAGAACATCATTATGACAACACATCAATTGCTGCCAAGTTGGTATGAATAGATTGAGTGATGACGGGGTATTAGTCCTCTTTATCCTTTAATATTGTCGTTTAATCTCAAAGCCTTTTTTATTCGTGCCCATTACCTTATCCGTTTTTGCAGCAACTCCGTTGTACTCATAGCATTCACAAAGGCGTTATAACCATGAACAATCCAATGACAGCAACTTTCGTGCAACCACTGGCAATGCCAAAAGCGTTGTCTGTTAAAGAAGACAAGTGCGACACGTTTCTTTCAACAGAGAGGGCTCCGCAAGGAGTTACAATTAAGATGAAAGGCTACTCCCGCTATGTTACTTAGTGAAAGCGTAACTTACCCATTTGGATGCAGGAACATGTCCGGCATTTGGATTAAGCAGGGAATAATGGCGGCTAGAAGTATAGATATAAAT
>QNER01000784.1 GCA_003646175.1 Candidatus Parabeggiatoa sp. nov. 1 | reverse complement strand
CACTACTGGCCATCCACAACAGACGACCGGTTTTGGCATGAACCATGTAGATTGCATTCCCCACATGATTCTCTTGCTTGTAATGCGTCAGTGCATCCAAAGTGCCATCACCATCCGTGTCTTTCAGTTCATCTTGAGCCGGATCGTAACCGCCGGCAAACAGCAAAGCAATACAAGCCTTATTATCAAGCTCAGCATTGGCTGCATTACAGTAGTTCCTATGAACCTTTACTGGTTTGGGCGTTGACCAGGTTTGTCCTAGATTGGCAAACCCCGCAGAATTAACGTCATCAGGACCGTCTTTGCCTTTAATCACCCACATCAATTTCGGCGCTGCGGTATCTGTCACATTCAGTCCATAATAATTATGGCCACCACGACGCATCCCGACAAACAGCCTGATGGTGTCACTATCACTATTCTCTTTCACCCAAACGGCCGCCGTTCCATCCATACCATAAATGTGTTGTCTCATCAGCGGATCTGCGTCTAACGCATTCCCATTTGTCATTAAATCCGCCTGTATCTGAAACAATTCTGGTGGCAAGAATGCCCAGTCTTCGGTCCCGGTTTCAGCGTCAATCATCCGAAGCAGCCCGTCATTGGTACCCACAACCACTTTGGTATCGCCTACGCCATAGGTAATGGCTTTTGGACTGCTATGTAAGGATTCAGCCATCAGCCAATTACGGTTCGGGTCAGTAGTCCCTTCATCTTTAACACCTTTTATCCAATCGACTATCTCCGCACTGAGACCACTGTTATCAGTGGATAGAGGTTCCAAAAGAGTCGGCGCACTACCGGTATAAGTCAATACCTTACGGCTTGTATTACTATCCGCATTGCTCTCCATCAATCTGCCACCCGCACCGCCTGCGGTGATTTTGGAAGCGTCTGACGTTATTTCGTTACCCTCTTCATCCTGACCAGCCCACATATCCGCCGCAGTGTCAGTCAGATAGTTATCTTTAACGGCAACTTTATCATCTTTACCAACGAGCGTTAATTTACAGTTTTCTGCCGGCGACTCGTCAGTACACAGTGGGTTTGATTCAGCTGTTGTGTCAACTGAATCAAATTTAAACTTCTTAATATTACCCAGCCAGCTTCGCGTCTTGGCATTTTCAAATAACGCGTAATATACCTCGTTATCATGACGCATGCGATTAAAACGACTGACAGAGACACCGGCCGGTGCAAATGAAGATGTCCCTTTGGTGGCTTCAAGGACAATTTTCACGAAGGTTTCTTTCAACTGGGCTGTGACTGTGGTGGGATCACTGGTGTCAATTGTATAAACACCATTGTCACTGCCACCGGCTTTCGCCATCAGGTCCAGATATTTAAGTGCGTGGCTACCTTCTGCCAATCCGACACCAACCGTGTGGGTAACGACATCGATTTTTTCATGCAAAAACGTCGCCAAAGCAATACCACATTCTTCATAGCTGTATTCTGTAAATGTGCCATAGGCTTTTTTGCAATTCACAGTACCATTTAGCCCTTCATCAAACGACTCTTCAGTGAACAATGTTGTTACCTTATTTAGCGAATCATTGTAAGTGGCTTCACCATCTGTCAGTAACACAATATAGTTGTTGGACTTACAACCGGCGAGCTGTTCAATCGGAGAGTTGTACATGGGTGTCAAACCCGATTCAACCTTAATTTTCTCACTTTTACAGGTCCAATCAAAGGGATCGGAATCGAAAAGTTTATCACAATCATCACTTCTCTCAAATTCAGGCTCGATTGGATTATCAGGATCGGCCGGCTGATGGGTATAACTTGCCGGAACACTGATCAGGTGTTGTTGATGACCTTGACGATCTTTACCGTAAGTGACTTCACCACCACGGTAATACATCATTGACTCATATAACGCATCAACAAGAGGCGTTTCCATACCATTAGATTTCATCCTCTTGTCGATAATAATTGGGATGCTATCCTGTGATGTCAGTTCTTTTAAACGACTATTCACTTTAATATGTAACGTGGCCGCCTGTAACGCGGCTGCCTGTAAGGCAGCTTCCGACGGTTCCGTATCCTCCGTATGAAACGAGAATGCCTTTCTTGTGCCGGTTCCACTCTCCCCGGTGATGAAAAAAGTCATACTATTCTCAGTGTCGTCCCAGTCGGTCTGATTAACCATTTGTTGGACAATGGCAGTAATATCATCACTTCGGTAGAATAGGCCCGTTTGCCAGGGTTCCGTCACGGACCAAGACTCACTAGGGGTGAATTTGGAACGACCAGTACTTAAATTGTACTTATTTGTGTTAAATGACACAGAGTTAAGTTCTGCTTCCCCGGTAATGGTCAGATTCACCACACTACCGTCGTTGGCATTACTATCTTCTTTGGCACGTAAAATCAGGTGAGCTTCAACAATATTATTGGTGCCAGAAGGAATGGGTACATTTTCAAAACGCAAGCCGACCATGCGTTGGCTGCCACCACTTGTGCCGATTTCTAAAGTCTCGCTTCCTGACTCATTGACAAACACATCACCCGCACCACTACCGCCAATTTTTTCCTCGGCATCGTTTTCTGGCGCGTTAACCTGTGTAAAAAGGCTTTGCTTGATACAGCCTTCGTTCTGTGGTGTGGTTGTAAACTCAACTTCTAAACGGGGAGCCAAGTCAGGATCGCCATCATAAGACCAGACTCGATGTAATGTCCCATTCTCATCACCGTCAATGAGAAACGCAATGCTTTGACCGCCACACCAATCGTGAGTTCCGTCTACGGTATCCCCCACAATATGCTGCACTAACTCAGACAAATCAGGGGTCTCAGGGGTGGATGTTGAGGACCAATGATTAACTTCCCATTCCACATTTCCAAACTGGGGGCGTTCAGAAATATCCTGGTTGTCTTCGCTGAAACTAAGCGCGTTATCTGTATCTTGCACTTTAATAACAAACGTCGCAGAATCATCCGTATCCGCATGCTTAGCCGCACTATTAAAACGAAGCTTCGCACTGGTGATGGTTGCGCCTTGAGGAATATCGACATATTCAAAGCGTAAACCCACTTTCATCTTTTCTGTAGCTGCATCTGGGCATGTTACCGCGGGGCCGTCAAAACCACATTGAGCCTCATCCTTCTCTATATCACCATCGCCATCAACATCACAACAAACAGCTATCGTATCATTCTTATGAGCCGGATTCTCCTCATTCGGATGATCGAGATGTTTTGAGAGTGCCGCACCATTACAAGGCAGACTAGGCTCAGGACTTGAACTTTTGTCTGCCCTAACATTATGGCAAATTGTTATCTTATCGGCACCGTTATTATTGCTCACTTCTTCGGCAATGTTTTCACATTTGGCCTGATCTATTTCTCTCTCCCCCTTGTGATTAAGGGTATCTGCAACTATGTCTTTAAAACACTTACCTACAGTGTCCCCCCCCTTAAGGTGGGCCGGCCATTCACTTTTGGGTATCTCAATCGTATGAGCCTTGTCAGGATTGCCATACGGCCTATGACAAATTGTCATCGTTCCCGCGTCATCATTAACACATGAAGACGGTTCATGCTCTAGTGGTTTTTCACAGATTGCCGGCCCGACGATATCAAATTTATTCTTATCATTTTTGAGATCTGTGGGTACAAAGTCACCCCCTACTTTGCCCGCAATATGATTACCGCTGAGATCGTCATCGTCTAACGTTTCTCCATTCAATGTCACGGAAAAATCGTCCCCAGCGAAATTATCAGGTACCAACCACTTGATTTTTTGGCCCGCGAGTATTTTATCATGGGGTGGCGAAGTACTTCCGAGTTCGTCAACACAAAGTTCGGGTAATATTAACCGCCAGTCCTCTAGTATCTTTTTGTCACTTGCTGTTTCAAGGTTAACGTGATACGTCCAAGTGTTGTTATTGAAGCTTGTCAGACTGATTTCGTAGTTAACATAATCACAGCTCTCACCCGCACAGGTCTTGACCGTTTTAACAACCCTGTCATTGCACAGTGGACCAAGAATTGGATTTGCTGGGGGTTTTAGGTCAGTTATGGGATCCGTTATTGGATCCGTTACACCAGCAAACGCATAAATGTAACCCACCGGAAACTTACGAGGAAGCGTAAAAGAAACTTCACCCGTACTTGACCAGCCAATTCCTTGCATTTTTTGAGATGAACCTGTGTATACTGTTCCAGTAGAATCATCGTCATCAAAAAGATCAGCGTCATCAAAAAGATGACATTGCCACCATTCTGTTCCAGTTGTCGTTTTGCTATCATCCCCCATCAAACGCCAGTGTGCAAGCGAACCGCCAGTGGTGTCAACTTCTTCAGCCTTATAAGTCCATGTTGTCGTACCATTGGCATTCTCATCCATTCCTTTGAAGCTGACCTTAAATCGACTACCATCATCTTCAATAATAGTCGTATAAGGGTCAAATACAGGAACGGTTTCATTATCCGTGCCACCCGTTGTCATACCACAATCCGGACCAACAATCTCACTGACGACATTG
>QNER01000783.1 GCA_003646175.1 Candidatus Parabeggiatoa sp. nov. 1 | reverse complement strand
TGTTCATTTATCCGTTTTTTTCGCGTATCCGTTGTACTCAAGATATTATAGTTAAGTACAACGGATACTCGAAATAAACGGATAGTATATTATCTTCATGTTTTTAGAGGCACCAATACAAGGGCAACTGTGGCTTTGAACTGTTCAAAATCCAGTCCTTTGAGGGCTGTTAAGAAAACCGTTTTCGTTCATTTATCCGTTGTTTTCGCGTATCCGTTGTACTCAATAACGGTACTCTAGTAATTATTGAATTTATTGACCGCCTTACTCAGTTCATTCATATCATCCTGAGTCATAATCACACCATAAGATTCGACAATGCCAGCCGGACACTCATTGGCGACGAAACTCAGTGCGTCCATCTCTGACAAAATCATGTTTTCAAAAAGTCCGGCCTCTAAATCAGACCTTCTGATTAGAGCGGCTTGAACGTAAATCGTTGCCTTACCTTTGCGGATCATCTCATCTATCTTGCTCAGGTCGAAGTTAATATGCACTGTCACTTTAGAAGTCGGGGATGGATCGGCTAAACCGACTTTCGTTGGTGTCTGTGGTTTTTCAATAATCGCTGGCATTTGGTAAACCCCCAAAACCTCAGACTCAGACAATTCCAGGGCTAATGGCGGCCCGTCGGTTGGCCAAATTTGTGGAGATGGTGAAGTACTGGGGCTGTAGGCCAAAAGCAGAACCCGATTTTCATCAGTCGCTTTTATTTCTGAGACGACAAACGCCATCTTGACGGTTTTCTGCTGACTCGCGTCAACCGCTATCCACAGGGTATTGGGTATCAAACCAGTGAATTGATTAGTCACCACGGGACGAGGTGGCACACAAACAGTGACATTTTGTGTAGGGAACTCGTCTAAGCTGAGATAGTCTACGCCTAAGCGGCCGCTTTGGTAAAAGGTAAATTGTTGGGTTCTGATCACCGTGATAGCAGTTGACGCAGATAAACCATTCATATCTGTTGCCGCAACTTCAATGATATTCTCACCTGGTACCAAGTCAACGGACGCATTAAAAGCCCCAGTGCTGAAATTAACAATCGTCGCGGGTTGATTGGTGGTTTTATTGGTGACGCTAACGCTGTCTATACCGACGATACGCGTACTACTAAATAAGGTGTTCAGTTGTGTCGGATCAGTAGTCGCTAGAAAACTACCGCCACCGGCATTAGCAATAGCTTGATTCGAGTCAGTATTACTTTGACCTAAACCGACCACACTGACCGTTGCACCTTGCGCTTTGGCCTGCTCGGCGGCATTCAGTGCTAGATTAAGGTCACTTTCGCCATCCGTGAACAGCAAAATAACGTGTGATGCTTCTGGACGACCATTTTGGCTAAATTCATTAGCCGCTATGTTGATGCCAGCATCAATGGCAGTACCACCATCTGGTTCTATGTCTTGACGGGCATTCAATTCATTATTAATGGGCTCTTTTGCCACCCCCGGTGAGCTGAGAGGAACGGATAATGAAGCGTCGCCGGTAAAAAATACGAGACCGATTCTGACATTAGGATTAGAGCCTAAGTTGGTGAGTAATTCTCTAACTGCCTCAAAACGCTTTTTGTCTGGATCAGTACCACTTAAACTGCCTGAGTCATCTAACACCAGCATTAAATCAAGGCCTTGACCACCACCCGTCGCGGTGACAGTCCCTTGTACGGTCACTTGGGCAAGAGTTACCTGACTTTTGTCAGTCGGCGGGCTATCAATCGTGATCGTTGGTATTGACCACGCCGGGGTAGCAATGCTGATACCAAGCAGCATAGATAAGAGAGGAATGAGCGGGCTACGAGTTATCAGGCAACGTAGCAAACTCAACCTGAATAAAAACCCATACATTGAAATAGGATTCAATGTGTAGGGCGGATTTAATTTCTTAGGCATAATCCTAACCAGTTGATATTAATTATTATTTACCAAAAAAGTATCAGGAGTCCAAACTTTAGTTTGGCTTGCTCAGCTTAGCAAAACAAGTGTTCGTCCATTCTAAAGCACGCACTTTAACTTGTTTCATTAATTCCTCATTCTTATCTGAGAAATTCAGCCCATAAGTTTCCATCCATGCACAACTCATGATTGAAGATTCATCACGGTGATAAATCCGGTACAGAATCTTAGCCTGTTCCTGGCCAGTTTGACTGGTAGCTGCGTAAAGCATACCTAAGCAATCAGGAGTGGCACGACATTTATCAGACACATTTGAAGTGGACGTTGGCACTAACTCAAGTGCGCCCATAAAATTGCGCTGAATCAATGCGTTTAACTGGCCGTTAGGAAGACGCTTTACTGAATGTCTAAACATTCTTTTGATTAACTCTTTTTCGTCAGTAATCGCATCAATTTGCTGAGGAACGAACGGGGCCGTTTCAGAACCACAGCCAGTGAGCATCACGAGAATCATCGCTAAGCCAATAATGAGTTTGTCATTCATAATAATCAAACAGTGGTAATGTAGGGTGGGTAACGTGTTGCCCACCATACCCCCTCAAAATGTGGGTTCGATACGGACTTTGCCCACCCTACCAAAATTGACTTCCCTTTAAAAGGTGGGCAAGAAAAGGCCCTTGCCCACCCGACGGATTTATCATTTATAATAATCAAACAGTGGCTCTATGGGATCGAGCCCGCAGTTTGTCCCTCAATTGAACGGCATATTGGGCTGTTAATTCATTATCGAACGGAACCGCATGAATTTCTTTTACCTCAGGCTGTGTAATATCTCGGCCTAATAATTTGAGGGATAACCGACGAATTTTTTCATTGTGACGAAAATCATCAATCACTAATCCATTGATATAAAGAGAGACAAACCGTTTTTCATGGACCAGGTAATGATGGTTTTTTAAAGTCCCTTCCTGGGTGAAGCCTAAATGAAGCGTGCTTTTTTCCGCAAAATCGTTATATTCATAAACATAAGTGTAAAGCTTATTTAGGTTATAAGCGTTGAATGCTAAATCAAGTACAAGCAAGCTGGCTTCTAACGCATATCTTCCACCGCGGTGTTCCTGATCAAATAAACCGATTAAATATTCCGCACGGCGATGCGTGCTTGAAAAATCACCTAACATAGCTACACCAATAGCACCATAGCGACGATGAACTATCATCAATTCGAGATAACCCCTATCTTCAGGAGAATGTTTCAGTCTTTCAGCCAACAGTTGGCGCAATTGTTCTTCTGATTGCAAGGGATTATTGGAACGATAAAGACGAATAAAGGCATCATCGGTATAAGCACGGAAGAGAATTTGTGTATCTTCGGGCGTGCTTTGGCGTATAAAAATTGAACGACCTTGATTAGAAATAATCATCTGTTACCCTTGTGAGCCAATCCAAAAACCTAAAAATGATCAGGCGTGCAAAGTGCGCCTTGCACGCCTGAATTGGCTAACTAGGAGTCCAAGATTTATCTTGGTTTCCTATTCTACCGGGACGATTTCCCTATACCTCCAGAGTCATCGGCCTCATAAGATTCCACTGTGCCAGCGGGGCACTCGTGGGAGACAAAAGTCAGCGTATCCATTTCGGACAAAATCATGTTTTCAAGCAGACCGTTATTGAGCTCAGAAACCCTGATCATAGCCGCTTGAATGTAGATGGTTTCCTTACCCCGCCGCATCATGTCATTGAGTTTGTCGGTGTCGAAGTTGACATGCACCGTGATTTTAGACGTTGGGGACGCATCGGCTAAACCCACTTTCGTCTCTGGCTGTTCAGCTTTGAAAAGTGTCGGGAGGCTGTAAACCCCCAACATCTCCAGTTCGTCCATATCTAGCCCTAATTCAGGGCCTTTGTCGGTTGTTATGATACCCGGAGATGGCGAAGTGCTAGGGCTGTAGACCAAAAACAGCACGCGATCTTCCTCAATCGCGGTCAGTTCTGATACGATAAAACTCACCTTGAATGACTTAACCATACTGTCGACAACCACCGACTGGGTATTCGGCATAAGCCCGCCAAATCGTGTGGCTTGACGAGCCGGCAGACAAAGTGTGGTGTTTTTTACTGGCAGTGTGTCCAATGTCAAAAGGTCTACGCCTAAACGCGGGCCGCCGCCTTTGCCCCAGACTGAGCTGGCAGCCAACGCAGTCACACTTAACACACTGGTTTTCATGGTTTTGCTGTTGGATATTGACATAACAATAGTCCTCTATGTAGATGAAAGTGAATGAAAAAATCGTTTTAGTTTTTCCGTGTTGCTGCGGTTTATTGAAGTACAGCGAATCCAAGAAATAAACCAATTCAAGAACAGCGAATTTTCGTACAAGGTTCGCCTTGTATTCCTGCTAATATGACATTGTTAAATTAACTGCTGTGCGTTGAAATTCAAAATGCTCAAATTCGTTAATTTCGGAAATTCGTTATACTGTTTTTGTTGCACTTATTTACTTAGACGCTGTAGCGACAAAAATGTGAGGTTCATTTCACAATTTTTTTTTTCACACCGTTTATTTATTAATACAACCTATTGAAAAATATGATTATTT
>QNER01000782.1 GCA_003646175.1 Candidatus Parabeggiatoa sp. nov. 1 | reverse complement strand
TAGAAACCTTCAAGGTTTTGGAAACCTTGAAGGTTTTGCCCTAACAGTTAGAAACCTTCAAGGTTTTGGAAACCTTGAAGGTTTTGCCCTAATAGAAACCTTCAAGGTTTTGGAAACCTTGAAGGTTTTGCCCTAATAGAAACCTTCAAGGTTTTGGAAACCTGAAGGTTTTGCCCTAATAGTTAGAAACCTTCAAGGTTTTGAAAACCTTGAAGGTTTTGCCCTAACAGTTAGAAACCTTCAAGGTTTTGGAAACCTTGAAGGTTTTGCCCTAACAGTTAGAAACCTTCAAGGTTTTGGAAACCTTGAAGGTTTTGCCCTAATAGAAACCTTCAAGGTTTTGGAAACCTGAAGGTTTTGCCCTAACAGTTAGAAACCTTCAAGGTTTTGGAAACCTTGAAGGTTTTGCCCTAATAGAAACCTTCAATGTTTTGGAAACCTTCAAGGTTTTGCCCTAATAGAAACCTTCAAGGTTTTGGAAACCTTGAAGGTTTTGCCCTAATAGAAACCTTCAAGGTTTTGGAAACCTTGAAGGTTTTGCCCTAGTTTTTTCCCCTCTCCCCTTTCCCCTTTATGGCTACTAAAAAAACGCTCACCGGTGCAGACGATAATTTATTTTTACCTCATTTTTGTGAAGTGCCCACGGTATTTTTTGGTGTCCTTGTGACCGAATTATTGGCTTTTGTGTTTGTGTTGGTACCGCTCAGTCAAACCGGCTATGATTGGAATTATGTGAAACAAAACTTAATCGCTGATTTGGCAATGGTTTCTTTGTTTATGCAATGGATAACATTAGTCAGTCTGGCACTATTATGTTTAGTTCGCCGCTGGTTACGTTGGTTAAACAATAATATTGTTGTTGGGCTAATAAGTTATTTGCTGATTTTGATGGTGACGGGTGGGGTGAGTGAACTTGCTTGGCAATTCAATGAATATCTGTTATCGACAGAGTTAACATGGAGTACAACTCCCCATCAATTATTTTTATGGCGCAATCTAGGTATTAGTGCGATTATCAGTGCCATTGCGTTGCGCTACTTTTATATTCAGTACCAGTGGAAAAAAGAAACTGAGGCCTTAGCTTCCGCCCGTGCCCAAGCTTTACAAGCACGTATCCGTCCCCATTTTCTATTTAATAGTATGAATACCATTGCCAGTTTGATCCGTTTTCAACCAGAAAAGGCGGAGCAGGCGGTGGTGGATTTTGCACAATTATTTCGTGCCAGTTTGGCTGATGCAAAAACCGGTTATGTGACTTTTCAAGAAGAAGTGGCGTTGTGTAGGCAATATTTGAGCCTTGAAGTATTACGCTTTGGTGAACGTTTGCAAGTTGTTTGGGAAATAGATAACATACCTGAAAATGCACTTTTACCACCACTGTGTCTACAACCCTTATTGGAAAATGCCGTTTACCATGGTATACAACCTTTACCTGAAGGGGGAATAATTACTGTTATTGGATTGTTTGATGGTAAATACATTCAACTGGATATTAAAAATCCTTTTGTTGAGGCCCAATCAAAACATCAAGGTAATCGCATAGCCCAACAAAATATTCACCTGCGTTTGCAGGCTTTTTATGGTACGGAGGCGAAGTTAAGCATACAGACACACGCTGATACCTATCAAGTGGTTATACGTTTTCCCTATAAGAGCTAAAAACCGTAAGCGTTTTGGAAACCTTCAAGGTTTGTTAGAAACCTTCAAGGTTTTGGAAACCTTGAAGGTTTTGCCCTGAATAGGTTATTGGCGTTTTCACGCCCTTCTAGATGTTTAACGGATACTATCCCATCGAGGTATAGCATCCGTTTCGTTACGTTATTTTTCTGAAAAACTATATTACCCGTTTTGCCAGTGGCTCGATTTAAAACCGTCGTTGATTCGCTATTCTTTATTACAGAATATTTAAAAGTTTTGCAAGTGCCTCCGGGAGAAACCCAATTTTTGCCAAAAACCTTTAGCGGGGGCAGGGATTGTTTTTTTATAGTTGCAGCAGTTAGAAACCTTCAAGGTTTTGGAAACCTTGAAGGTTTTGCTTTTATAGTTGCAGCAGTTAGAAACCTTCAAGGTTTTGGAAACCTTGAAGGTTTTGCCCTTTAGCTGCACCGCCCTAAGGATCAAGATGATGAAGATACTTATCGTTGATGATGAACCTTTTGCACGAGCGCGTTTGGAAGCCTTAGTGGATGAATTGGGGATGGGCGAAGTCGTCGCCGAAGTGGGCAGTGGGAGAGAGGCTTTAGAGGCGGTTCGTGTTTATCAACCAGAGATTGTCTTGCTAGACATTCGTTTGCCCGGCATGGATGGTATACAAGTCGCCCGGCAACTTGCTTCATTGCCTCCTCCGGTGCCAGCCGTGATTTTTACCACCGCTTATAGTGAACATGCTGTGGAGGCATTTGAACATCAGGCAGTGGACTACTTGATGAAACCGATTCACAAAGATCGCTTAGAACAAGCCCTTCAGCGTGCTTGTGCCTTCCTAGAGAAAAAATCAAACCCGCCCACACCCCATGCTCGCACCCATATCTGTTACTTTCAACGCGGCGAGAAATGCTTGGTGCCCGTCAATCAAATTTACTATTTTTTGGCTCATCAAAAATATGTAATTTTGCATGGTGCAACAGGAAAAATATTGATCTCGGAAACACTGAAAGATTTAGAACATGAATCTGCGGGGCAATTTTTACGTGTGCATCGTAGCACCTTGGTAGCGATAGTGCAGATTACTGGTTTAACGAAAAATAATGAACGTTATTATGTCCGACTTAAAGATGTATCAGAACCCTTGGAAGTGAGCCGGCAGCATGTCAAACCGCTCAAACAATTCTTGGAAGATATGCGTATTTCTTTCAGCCATTAAGATAAGAATGTAGGGTGGGCAAGGTGTTTTTATTGCCGGCCCCAAAATACGACGATGGTGGGCAACAACGTTGCCGGCCCCCTACAAAGAACGTACTTAATGGCATTGAAGTGCAACCTGGGGCAAAAATTTTGGGAGTTACCTTACCTATTATTTATTCCCCATTAACGATTCCGCATCTCAGAATTTTTGCGCCCTTCATGCGCATTTTCTTAGGCAAAACCTTCAAGGTTTTGAAAACCTTGAAGGTTTCTAACTGAAATTATTTATCTGAAAAACTATAGTACCCTTAAGGGTACTTTAGCTTTTAGCCAATCGCTTTAGCTATTGGCTACGTTTTCCCTTCTCTATCAGTCAGTATCAGATAACGACTATGTTAACTTATCCAGAAATTGATCCCATCCTTTTCCAACTCGGCCCTTTAAAAATACATTGGTATGGCGTTATGTACTTGATTGGTTTTGTCTTTGCTTGGTGGCTGGGCAACCGACGAGCGCGACAGCCGGGTGCCATTGTTACACCTGCCCAGATAAGTGATTTTGTGTTTTATGGTGCACTCGGCGTGGTGCTAGGCGGACGGTTGGGTTATGTTTTATTTTACGATTTGTCTACTTATATTGCTACACCTTCAGCCATTTTTAAAGTGTGGCAAGGCGGCATGTCATTTCACGGCGGTTTCATCGGGGTTTTAGTGGCGATGTGGTTATCAGCCCGCAATATTAACCGACGTTTTTTTGAAGTGACTGATTTTATTGCACCATTTGTCCCCCTTGGTTTGTGTGTCGGACGGATTGGCAATTTTATCAACGGTGAATTATGGGGCCGCCCCACCGATTTACCTTGGGGCATGATATTTCCCCACGTTGACAATATTCCCCGTCACCCTTCACAATTGTATCAAGCGGCTCTTGAAGGCTTGGCTTTATTTATCATTTTGTGGCTATTTTCCAAACGCCCCCGCCCAATGATGGCAGTATCAGGATTATTTTTAATTGGGTATGGGGCATTTCGATTTTTAGCGGAATTTTTCCGTGAACCAGATAATCATCTCGGTTTTATCGCTTTTGATTGGCTGACGATGGGGCAACTATTGACTGTTCCGATGATTATAGTTGGGATAATATTCATGGGATGGGCTTATTGGCGGCCTGTCAAACCAGCGACCAAAAAACAGACTGGCTAAGAATGTCCAGTTGGTGGGCAACACGTTGCCCACCCTACAATTGACGAAACGACGACTAACGGCACGGACGAAAGACATTTTTTTGTCTTTTCTAAGTGTAGAAGTGTAGGGTGGGTAAGGTCTTTTTCTTGCCCACCTTATCGCTTTTAATCATGTTTATATGCCTATAAATTAATTTAATTTTACCAATAGTCAAGTCATTTTTTTTTCTTATACCCATTTCCATTTCGTCCCATCCATTTTTGCGGCAACGGCTATTACTACTTTTTATCCTAGGTATAAAAAAAATTATGGCAATTAACCCTCACATTTTTTTCAAAGCAACGTCTAAGTAAATAGTACAACTAATCCCATAAATAACGCGAATTTATCAGGAGTACAAGGCGAACCTTGTACGAAAAAACGTGATGGAAACTAAAATTTAATTCGTTAAATTTAATTCGTTTATTTCGTTG
>QNER01000781.1 GCA_003646175.1 Candidatus Parabeggiatoa sp. nov. 1 | reverse complement strand
TAAACCGTGAGGGCGTCATCATATATCCATCTTTATTGATAAGGTATATCTCGCTGGTTTTTCCATGCTTATGTGAAATGATTTCATATAATTCCTTTTCAACTTCTATATTAACAATTATAAGGCCGGCAAATTCACCTTTGACTAATATTGGGGCGGAGACACTCATAACTTTAGTAGCCGTTATTGTGGAAATATGTATATCGCGGATATAAACACCCTCTTTGCCATAAGCGAATATTTCGGCATTGCCAATAGGATTAATTTCAGAGTGACTTGATACCACCACGTTACCTTGTTTATCCAAAACCCTTATTCGAGAAATGACTTCATGAATATTAATTAACGTTTTGATTCTTTGGATGGCAGGTGTGAGATTTTGAGTGGTGAAAACTTCTACAAAAACTTGACTGGTAGCAAATGTTTTAACCAATTCCGCTTCTTCATCTAATAACGTTTCAATGTGGTGCGCCCTTGATATCGTAGTACTTTCTAAATGATGATAAATCTGATCTTCAATCATCTGTTTAGAAACGATATAACTGCTTGTAATAGCTACGATACCCGTCACTAAAATCAGGGTAAAAATGATACTGGATATTTTGGTTTGTATTTTCATATAGTTTTTCAGATAAATAAATTTCAGTTATAAACCTTCAAGGTTTTGGAAACCTTGAAGGTTTTGCCCTAAACTATTGTTTGCTCCCAACTGTTGTTCTCAAATGGTTAATTTTTTTCTTGAGTTCCAAATAGTTGACTTCTAATTCGTCCGTTCTCGCTTGGAGTTGTTGTTGTAAATGACTAAGCCGTAGGTGAGTTTTAATCCGTGCCAAAACTTCTTGTTGTTGAAAGGGTTTGGTAATGAAATCCACCGCACCTAATTCAAATCCTTTGATTTTATCAACCGTATCACTCAAAGCGGTTATAAAAATAACAGGAATGTTTTGAGTTTTTGAATTAGCTTTAAGTCGCCGACAAGTTTCAAAGCCATCCATATCGGGCATCATTATATCTAACAAAATTAAATGCGGACGTTCATCTTGAACCGCTTGCAAAGCCGCTTCGCCACTTTGCACAGCGGAGACTTTCAAGTTATTCTTGGTTAAAAAATAAGACAACGTCTCTCTATTAAAAGAATCATCCTCAACAATCAGGATAGCAGGCGATGCGGGCATTGCCAGGTTTAAAATCTTCTGACAACGATCCAAATAAACCTGCGCGGCCTGATCCTTTTGGTTGATTTGCAAGACTTGTTTAAAAAAGGGTTGTGCATCAACGTATTCTTCCCCATGATAAAGAACAAAACCTAACTCAAAATCATCGCTAGTTTCATCTTTTAGTGCCAGAATCTCCGGCGGATCCGCATCATAAATTTCGTAAATGGTGATCACGGAAGATTTGCCTTTGACTTTGACCGCATCAATCACGCGAATATGATATTGCAATGGATCGTCCAAATTTAGATACGTTTGCTCGGTAATCAACAAAGGCGTGTTATAGATTTTTGTTAAACCTTCAATACGGGAAGCTAAATTGACGGCATCAGCAATGACCGTTCCCTCCATGCGATGTTGGCCCCCCACCGTGCCTAGCATCAAAGGCCCTGTATTAATTCCAATGCCAATTTGTAATGATTTAAAGCCCGCACGTTGCAAGAGTTGATTATATTGAGCCAGCTTTTTGAGCATCGCAATTGCACCATTAACGGCATCATTGGCACTGGTTGGAAACAAAACCATAATGGCATCACCAATATATTTATCAATAATGCCATGATGTTCAATAATCACCGGTTCCATTTGCCCCAAATAGGCATTAATAAATTCAAAAATGTCTTGTGGGGTCATGCCTTCTGAAATAGCGGTAAATTCCCGAATATCGGTAAACAAAACCGTGATTTCTTTTTCAACTTGATCACCCAAATTGACATCAAGAATGTTTTGTTTGTCTAACAAGCTTAAAAATTCACGAGGCACAAAGCGTTCATAAGCTTTATTAAGTTGAGACAGTTCTTGGGCAAACCTTTCTTGCGCTTCCATGGCCATTTTGCGTTCGGTGGTGTCTTGAAAAACGGCAAGGGTATAGGTAATATTGTCATCATCATCAAAAATGGGGGTACCCCAAACTTCGATGGGAATAATTTTATCGCCTTGATGGATATCCATATTATCAGCGATGATACTTTCGCCCCGCAGCGCTCGCACACCGGGCAACTCTTCAGGAGGATATAATTGATTGGTGCCTGCCACATAAATTTGATAACATTCAGGCACTGGCTCATGAGTCACCTCTAGCATGCCTTTGCCCAGCAGTTGTTGTGCCTTTTGATTGATGTAGTATAGTTTGCTCTGAGCATCAAGCACTGCTATGCCCACTGGCATCGCTTCAAGGAATTGTCTTAGCCTTTTCTCATTTTGCAAAGTTTGGGCTTTGAGTTGCAAAATATGAAGATGGGTGTTAATACGCGCTAACAACTCATCTTTGGAAACGGGTTTGGTCAAATAATCATTGGCACCGGACTCCAGCCCTACCACTAAATCGGCAACTCGATTTGTGGCTGTTAACAGTATGATGGGTAGTTCATCGGCTTGCCACTTTTGACGGATTTTTCGCGTCACTTCATAGCCACTCATGCCCGGCATCATCACATCCAATAAAATAAGATCGGGCTTAGCCCCTTTTTCAATGAGGGTCAAAACTTCTGCACCAGAGGCAGCTTGAGTCACAGTATAGTTTCGCAATGACAGATAGTTAATAAGTATTTGCCGATTCACCGGTTCATCATCGACAACCAAAATGAACTCACCGTTTTTGTCTGTAGTGACATCTTCAGGCGGTGTTTCGGTGGAAACTTCCGCTTTCTCAAAAGCATTGGCAGACATTTCACTTAAAGGCAAGGCTGTCCCCACATTGAGCGATGGTTGGGTGTCGATTAAAAAATGACCACTTAACGGGGGGGGCATTTTTTCTGCTTGAGCTTCATAAATGGGCAAAGTAAAGGTAAATTGTGAGCCAACACCGGCTTGTGATTGAATATACAATTGACCGCCATGCAGCTTGACTAACTGTTGAGTGACGGCTAATCCTAAACCGGTACCCCCGTAAACCTCCAACATTGAACCATCGGTTTTTTCAAAGGCCTCAAAGATTTGGTCAAGTTTGTCGGCCGGGATGCCAGTACCCGTGTCTGAAACCGTAATTGCTAGCCAGTTTTCTAATTGTGAATTGCGAATTGTGTTCGCAGCTAACGTTTTTGGTTTTTTTTGTGCCCAAAAAACTTTAGCCGCGAATTGTAAATTGTGAACGAGGTTTGAATCTTTTTCGTTCTCCCTTTGGAGCGCTCCCCTTTCTCCTTTGACAATATCGGCCGATATTTTTATGGTACCGCTATCAGTAAACTTAATCGCATTATTGACGAGATTGTATAAAATCTGTTGTACACGATTTTCATCAGCACTGATGGCAGGGAGATTAGGGGGAATCGCATTGATCATTTGCACTTTTTTGCGAACGAGGAGCGGTTGGTGGAGTGCCAACACCACTTCGGCTATAGTTCGGCTGTCAACGGTTGTCAATTGCAAATTAATCTCTTTCTTTTTCAACAGAGAAAAATCAGTAATATCACTGACGAGATGGAGCAGACAATGCCCACTGTAACCAATCATACTCAAATTCTCGTTGGTGAGTTCGCTCAAACGGCCCGTCGCCCCGTCAATGAGGGATTCTGCTATACCAATCATACCCGAAATGGGTGTGCGTAATTCGTGAGAGATATTGGCTAAAAATTCATCTTTTAGCCTATTAGCCTCTGTTAATTGAGCCACCATTTCCTCTAATTCTTGCTGTTTTTCCAGTAGACGTTCTAATTCTTGCTGTTTTTCCCGTAGGTTTCGTTTCTGTATTTGTAGCCGAACATAGATCACAATCATAGCCAAAATCGTTATGGCATAGAACGCATAAGCCCACCACGTTAGAAACGGCTGCGACGATTTTGCCTCAATCAGAAAATTAGCATAAGGTAAAGTGCCGCCCGTTCCCGAAATACCATCCAAGACAACTGTAGCAAATGTGAGGGGCATTAGAGTCATAAAAAATAACCAGAAAAATAACCAGATCGTTTTTTTGCAATGCATCATTCCATACCATTATTTTTAGGATAAAATATACTAACATTTATTAATATAGAAATCCCCCTAACCAAGCGTGTTAAATTTGCCGTCAAATGCTCAAGTCTTTTTTCACTCTAATTTTGTCATTTCGACTTCTCGGTTGAAGTTTTTCTAGAAAAACTTCAACCGAGAGAGGAGACGTTTTATGGATAAATAGGAGTCCAAACTTTAGTTTGGCAGGTTCCAAGATAAATCTTGGACTCCTAATTATCATTTCTGCTTTAATATCAGCAATGTAATATCATCACAACATTTATTGTTCTTAAGATATTGCCGCACATCGTCAATCACAGCTTGACGGATTTGCTCGGCTGACTGTTGCCAATGTTTTTTGACGATTTCAC
>QNER01000780.1 GCA_003646175.1 Candidatus Parabeggiatoa sp. nov. 1 | reverse complement strand
TGAGACTCAAAACCAAAAGCGATAGCATCACGGCTTGAACAAGAATTGTTATTTTGTGATGCTATCGCTTTTTTGGCGATAGTATCACTTTTGCGGCATCACGGTTCACGAGGGTTTTAGTGAAACTCAAAACCAAAAGCGATAGCATCACGGCTTGAACACTTTTTGGTCCTGTACATAGTGAGAGATAACATTTTTTATTCTAATGGTTCTATATTTATTTTTCAATGTTCGTTCCCTAAATTATTACCACCTATCATTTTTCATTCAACACCGAGAACCGAGTTAACCGAGTTTCACAGATATTGATTCATTTAGGAATACTTTATAACTAACTACAAGGATTGCTTATAAGAAAGGATAATAACTTGACAATGTCTTATGATTATTCGTTTCAGGCGAACTTGGTACGAAAAGGCCGCGAACTTGGTACGAGAAGTCAAAGGTGTGATAAACTCCATCATTGTAGCTACGCACTTGTGCCCCTGGTTCGCGTAAACGCCGTACCAAATCGCAATGCCACAGGTGAAACCAAGTGCAGAGTTGGCGGAGTCCAATCGACTTTTGCGTCGATTTTAGTTTGGACTCTTTTCTGAAAATTTATAGAAGGAGTACCCCATTGTGACTGAAAAAAAGATTGAGCCGCTGGAAGATAAGCAACCAAGCAAAAATGAGCAATCAAACCAAGTTGTACACATAAAAATTACTGATATGCCGCTAGAAGAACGTCCACGCGAAAAATTATTGCAACGTGGTGCTAGAGCATTGACAAACGCCGAACTATTAGCCATTTTTTTGCGCACCGGCGTGAGGGGTAAATCGGCTTTGGATTTAGCCAAAGATTTATTGGATAACTTTGGTGATTTACGCAGTTTATTGGGGGCTGATCAGAAGCGATTTTGCCTAGCCAAAGGGCTAGGAGATGCCAAATATGTCCAGTTAAAAGCTTGCGTTGAAATGAGTCGGCGCTATTTACGCGAATGTTTAGAACGCGGCGATGCGTTAACTAACCCGGATGACACCCGCAATTTTTTGATGTCGGAACTCAGTGGCAGGGATTATGAAGTGTTTTCCTGTTTGTTTTTAGATAATAAACATAGGGTGATCCAATTTGAAGAACTGTTTTATGGCACGATAGATGGTGCGAGTGTTTACCCGCGTGAAGTGGTTAAACGGACTTTACAACACAACGCGGCGGCGTTGATTTTGGCCCACAACCATCCTTCTGGACAAGCCGAACCGAGTGAGGCTGATATTTCTATTACGCAACGGCTTGTCGATGCATTAGAATTAATTGATGTACGTGTATTAGATCATCTTGTGATTGGTGATGGTTATTGCGTTTCTTTTATTGAAAAAGGGTTGATGTAGAGGAACGGTACAAAGGTAGTGCAGTGAATTGTCGTTTAGTACAACGGATACTCGAAATAAACGGATAAATTCTTGGAGCCAATTCGATTATTTCGCTAATTCGTTGTACTCATCATCCGTTTTATCCAGAAAGAAGTTGTACTCATCCGTTGTACTAATCAATTCTTGCCGTTAGGAATGGTCATGAAATAATTTCCCTATATAAATGATTTAAAGTTCCCTAGGTTCCACCTAGGGCTATTCACATTCAACCCCTATCGGGGTTGGGACAAACCGGTTCACCTGTTTTGATTCTTTCGTATAGCAAAAGTCAAAAGATGTCCCAACCCCGATAGGGGTTGAATGTGAATAGCCACAGGTGGAACCTGTGGTAGCTTACGCAAAAAGACAAAACGGGAAGTTATTTCGTGGCCATTCCTTATTAACCAAAGGACATCCATAATGAGTTTTATTTTCATTTCTCACGCAACTCAAGATGATGAGTTGGTTAAAGATTTACGCATTGCGCTGGAAAAACTGAGTTTAACTGTTTGGGTGGACTCCCGCAATATGCGCGGTGGGCAAAAGTTGGCCGCTGAGGTGAGTCAAGCCATAAAACCGGCTAAGCATTTTATCGTGGTGTTGAGCCCGAACACGATTAATTCTTCTTGGGTACGCAAGGAAATTCGACAGGCGGTCGCGGTTGAACAACAACATGAGGGTTATCGTGTTATTCCGCTGCTGTTAGCGGGCGTAGAGCCGTCGGCCCTGGATTTGTGGTTTGATGAGGAGCGGTTGGCGATTCCTATTCAGTTGCAACCGGGGGGCTTGACTGCGGCGTTACCGGATATTCTGGCCGCACTGGGTGAAAAAATGCCTGATGATCGGCAGCCGTTGGCGGAAATGCCTTCTAAACCGGTGGCGGAGTTGTTGCTTGAACTGACGAGACAGCAAGGCTAAACGACGCGTTAAAGCCACCGCTACGTTGATTTACCTTTGAACGAGGCGCTGCAGCGATTCCAAAGGTTAGCAGACGCGGGTAATCGTAGTGCCGAGCGCATGGTTGCCAGTGCTATCACGGAAATTGGGGATTGCTTTGACAGATTTGGGACAACTGGAGGCCGCGGCAACTGCCTATCAAGAAGCTATCCAACGTGATGAAAAACGAGACGATGCAAGAAGTGTTGCTGTTGGTAAAGGACAACTCGGTACTGTCCGTACGTTGCAACAACGCTATGCCGAGGCACTGGATATTTATATTGAAGTGAGAGAATTTTTTCAGGGTTTGGGGGAATTAGGCAGTGTGGCTACCGCTTGGCATCAAATTGGTATAGTTCACCGACAAACAAAACAGTTTGAAGCGGCCGAGCAAGCCTATCGGCAAGCGTTGGCTATTGAGGTGCAACGAAAAAACCAGGCTGGTGAGGCGAGGAGTCTAAGTGAATTGGGCAATCTGTATAAAGAGATGGGGCGGTTAGAAGAAGCGGTTGCCTTTTATCAGCAGGCAGCGGATATTGATGTTGAATTAAAAGACCTTGCTAAAGAGGGTATACGACGCAACAACCTAGCTAATACCTTCATCAAACTAGAACGCTACGATGAAGCCCGCCGCGAATTGCACCGGGCGATTGCGTGTAAAAAGCCTTATGGTCATGTAGCGACACCTTGGACGACTTGGCATAATCTGTATGATCTAGAACAAGCCACCCACCACCCTGAAGCTGCCGCGAAAGCTAGGGAAAAGGCGATTCAGTGTTTTCTTGATTATCGCCGAATCATAGTGATGTGGCAAAACTGTGTGCTATGGTTGCTCAGGCGATTGCTGAAGGGGATATTAATGAGGCCGAACAAGAACTGGCTCAATATATTCATCCAAGTTGGCAGTTATTTGTTTCTAAACTGCAAGCCATTCTCAACGGTGAGAGAGACTCTGCATTAGCGGATGATCCGAACTTGCGTTATGACGATGTTGTGGAGTTGCGGTTGTTGTTGGCGCAATTGTAGTTGGATTGTTGTTTAGTACCACGGATTATTGTTTAGTACAGCGGATACTCGAAATCAACGGATAAGTCCTTTGAGACTCATCCGTTCTATCCGGAAAGAAGTTGTACTCATCATCCGTTTATTTCGTGTATCCGTTGTACTAATCCGTTGTACTCATCATCTATATATATATATAATTGCAAGGAACGTGCCAACTGTTGTAATTTGGTCTTTAGGCGGTGTGGGTTACACGGTGTTAGGCGTTTTAGGCTTTAGGCGGTATGGGAGTATTAAAAGTGGCATTTGAAGCACTATGGGTTTTAGGCCGTGAATAGTTATCAATTAATAATTAATAATTAAGCATTCTAACTCGCATGAGAATGAGCCGGCTGACTTTCAACAGAATGAGCCTGCCAAGTTCGGATTGAATGAGGATGCTGACCAAAGGTTTAGTTAGGTACCTTACTCAAGTTGAACTAGGTACCTCACTCAAGTTGAACTAGTATACGATCGCTCCAATTCTCGCCCCCGCCAACAGCTTTTCACGCCAAAATTTTTGCGCGCAAAAATTTCTTTGTTACAGCAGTTGTCTAAAAGCTCAAGTAGGCTAAAGCCTACTAAATCCCTTCTCTTGCAGTGCCCTTCAGGGCATTTGAGCTTTTAGACAACGGCCCAACGCCGTTGGCGTTGGGGTGGTAGGGAAACTTCCGCCCTCCTGTACTAGGTACCTCACTCGTTCCGAGTTAGGTACCTCACTCTCAAGAAAACCAGCATGCTTGAGTTCAAGAGTAAGCAGACGTTACCACGCTTTTGCATGGTAACGAGAAATTGGTTAATCCTTTTTATTTTGGTTGATCGTGGCTAATAATTCTGCCATGACATCCGGGGGTAGCCCGAGTTCTGTCAGGACTTCTTTCGGCGAAAACTGTTTAACCACTTCTTTCGGCGAAAACTGTTCAAACAGAACTTTCGGCGAAAACTGTTTAACCACCTGTGCCGCAGGTAGCCCCCGCAATCTTTCTTCGGGTGTTAGCGAGTTAAGAAACGCGGAGCTTTCTTTGGGTGTTAGCGAGTTAAGAAACGCGGCGTTTTCTTCGGGTGTCAGCGATTTAAGAAACGCTGTGGTGTAGTGTTGGCGAAATTCTTCAAAGGTATAAGGCATAACAATCCCCTCTTCTAAATA
>QNER01000779.1 GCA_003646175.1 Candidatus Parabeggiatoa sp. nov. 1 | reverse complement strand
TATAGCATCCGTAAAGTCACCAGATGCTATCCCTGTTTTTGGGGGATAGTATCTGTAAAGTCACCAGATAAATTAACGGATACTATCCCATCGAGGTATAGCATCCGTAAAATATGTTTACCCATTCCCCATTACCGATTACCCATTACCTTAATCGGAGGAAAGTGATGAATCTTGCTCCCCATAAATATCGTGTCAATCTCTCAGAATGGCACAAAATGGGACAACACAACATTTTTCCACCACAAGCACGGGTGGAATTGATTGAAGGAGAGATAATAGAAATGCCACCGATCGGACCCACCCATGCCGGCTGTGTATTCAATCTGATCGAATTATTGGCCAGCCAAAAAGGCAAAATGGCCGCTCTCAATGTACAAAATCCTATACAATTAAGCGACTTTTCTGAACCGGAACCAGACGTGGTACTCTTGCGCCCAAGTCCGCAACTCTACAAAGTGGGGCACCCAACAGCGGCTGATATTTTATTATTGATAGAAGTGTCTGATACCAGTGTCAACTATGATCGTGACACAAAAATACCACTTTATGCGCGTGATGGTATTATTGAATGTTGGCTAGTGGACGTGGGTGCGAGAACGGTTGAAGTTTATCTTAATCCGACGCAACACGGTTATACTGAGAAACGCCTCTTTCAGTTAAAACAAACGCTGATACCAACGCAACTGCCCCATATAAAAATCCCCGTTTCTGATATTTGTGTCTAAACCAAGCGCTTGACAAAAACCTTCTCGTAAAGTGTAGGAGCAATCCCTTGTGGTTGCCCCCCCCTGTGGTTGCCCTTTGCGGTTGCCCCCGCTTTGCTCGCCCTTTCACCAAACATCATCATGGTATGGAACTTTTTGCTTTATTGCACAAACTGTGATATCAAAAAAACAATGTGCGTAACATCAGTTACCAAGATAAATATTGGACTCCTGGTAAATATTGTTTCTGGGAGATTTTATGTAATTTAGTGTCTAATTCATTATATTTCTGGATTAATGCCGTGATTTCTTTTGATAATTCGCTCAGTTTTGGTCTTGTTTTGGTGACGTTTTCTTTGACATCGCTTATGTCTTGCCAACCAAATTGCTGAGCGAAATAGGCCACGGATTCTTTAAAACGAGATTGGCTGCCCGTTATATAGTATCGTTGGATGATGGCATATAGTTTGTCTTCGTAGAAATGCGGAAAGGTTGCAGTATATGTGAGTCCTTCTGTGGCAACATGGGGGGCGAGTATGGTTCGTGCTTGCCCGTTGAAAAAGAATTTAAAGCTTTTATGCAATTCAGATATGTTTTCTGCACCGCAGCCTAAATTGAGATAGATATCTTCTATTCTCCAATTACGTTGTTTGAGTATCCTTCCCACTTGCCCCGCTCCGCCGTTATCCGTCTCTGCTACCGATAGGGCGAAATGATACCAAGAAATCACTCTATCAACCGGATCGCGTAGCAAACAAAACACTTGAAAAGGGTGCGCAAGTTCTTCGAGTACCGGAATCATAAAATGGGCGGAATGGGCTGCAATACATTGAATTGTTGATTTTTGTTCAGCAGTTAAGGTGTGGTAGTAATGACGATACCACTCAACGGAGCCACGATTGGGACCATAAAGTTCTAGTAACTTGCCCGGTTGGTAGTTTCTTTTGACAATGTTTCTGAGGGAAGTCCCCCCAGTTTTACCGATGTGATGGAAAATTAGCATATTTTTATGCACAAAAACTGTTATAGATTTTTGGTCACTTTACAGATACTATCCCCAAAAAAAGGGATAGCATCTGATAACTGTACGGATGCTATCCCTTCTTAGGGATAGTATCCGTAAATTTTTGACGACTTTACAGATACTATCCCCAAAAGAAGGGATAGCATCTGGTAACGATACGGATGCTATCCCTTCTTAGGGATAGTATCCGTAAATTTTTGACGACTTTACAGATACTATCCCCAAAAGAAGGGATAGCATCTGATGACTTTACGGATGCTATCCCTTCTTAGGGATAGTATCCGTTAATAACATAACCATACGCACCCAGCAACTTACCCGCCCGCGCATAAATAATTTCTTCTTGTTCAGTAGTCATTTGAGCCAAACGAGAAGCGTTTTGATTTTTAATTGAGGAATGTAAGTTATGTATTGTATATTGTTGTTCTAACACGTCAGATGAAATAGGCGGCAAACCTAAAAAATTAAAAATATGAGCCGTGACGTTGATTGGATCTGCCGCTAAGTCTTCATAACGAATTTCTAAAAAATGGCTTAACTTGGGGGCATCTTCTAAGATAATTTCTAAACTCCGTGCCCATTGGTTAGCCGCTTTCGACAGAAGTTGTGGCATGTCGCCATAAACCGCTAATACTTTATCATGAATGCCCAACGCAACCGCATAACCATTGCGGACAATATGAATAAAATAGGGTTGTTCAAAATGACGCTGTAACCATAATGTTCTTGCCGTATTGGTGGGGGATTTTTCGATGGCAAAAGGAGCATCTGGCTTATCAAGTAAGCGTGTCCAGTCTTGTTTAATTTGGGCCGCTTCAGGACTTTTGTCGTCTGGGGCAAAACGAAATAAATGTTCTTTTTCGGCCCATAAACGTGGAACACCTGCGGATTTTGGCGTGACAAGTGCGTCGGTTAAAAATTGTCCTTCGTCCGGTAAACCCGCAATGGCGGGGTGTTGATGAAGAATTTGCTCCAATAAGGTTGTACCGGAATTGTAGCAACCTACCACAAAAATCCAATGTTGTGACATGATTAATAAGGGGTAATAGGTAATGGGTAGTGGGTAATAAATCATAGTTTCTTATTACCTATTAGTTTAGTACAACTTTTTTCTGAAATAAACGAATGACTCAAGCCACGAATTTGAGATGAAGTTCCTTCATGGTAGAAGTAGGGCGGACAAGCGGGCAGCTGTGCATTGGAACTGTCTCGATCCCATTGCCTGCTTGCCCACCAAAAATCGATACCTCCATCAGTTTGTAGAGATTACTCATTACCCATTACCCATTACCCATTACCTATTACCAGTTTTGCAAGTTCCTCTATATGAGTTCCTAACTATGAAGTTAAAATATTTCTTTAATTATAGTATTTCACTGATAGCTACAATTGTTTTGTTGGAAGTGGTTTGTTTGGTTTTTTTTAAGTCATTATCTGGAAAACCATTTGAATACAATACGTTGGAATATCAGCGTTCCGCTAGAATAGCGGCTATTCTGGAAAAGATAAAAAATTATGATGAATCACAAGAACTTCACATGTTTCATCCGTATGTTGGTTATGTAGCTCGCCCAAGTATTTATACGGGTGGAAAAACTAAAGCCAATGAATATGGTGTGCATTCTGCTGCGGGTTACCCGTATCCATACAAAAAACAACCTAATGATTTTGTTGTTGCGGTTGTGGGTGGCAGTGTCGCGGCGGGATTTACCAAGTTTGGGGAAACATTTCTCAAAAAATATTTGCATGATCATGGCTTTAATAAAAATGTTGTTTTAATTAACTTGGCAAGAGGGGGTTATAAACAACCCCAACCGCTTTTTTATTTGCAATACGCACTGTTGTCAGGATTTGAATTTGATGCGGTGTTAAACATTGATGGTTTTAATGATTTAGTGCTTGCTGCTAAGAATATCGATAATCACATTAATCCTATTTTTCCCTCCGGGTTTCATACCGGGTTTTTGTCAAAAATGCTAACCAGCCAGAAATTTGATCCGCACACGGTTGAGCAATTATCTAATTATTATTCATTATATTCAAATGAATTACGTTTGTTGTCATTTATTCAAAAACCGCCTTTCAAATATAGCGTCTTTTTGAATTTATTAGGCGAATTATGGACACAACGCAATCTTGTCCGGATAAAACAGCTTGAATTTGATTTGGCTAATGAGAGTCAACGAACCATGACTGAGGAATTTCGCGGCCCTCAGTTTAAGCAACAGGGTAATAAATATGAAATTGTCGCTAAAATATGGCAGCAAGCCTCTAAAATGTTATATGCCATTTGCAAAGCCAACAATTTAGTTTACATACATGTTCTGCAACCTAATCAGTATGTTAAAGGAAGTAAGCCTTTATCTGAGAATGAAAAAAAGAGTGCGGTTGCTCCAAATCATCCGTGGGGAATAGCGGCTAGAGAGGGGTATAGTTATTTAGTTTCAACGGGTAATAAATTAAAAAACCAAGGTATCCCCTTTTATGATTTAACCATGATTTTTAAAGAATCGACTGAGGATATTTATGTGGATGTTTGCTGCCATTTTGAGCACAAGGGCAACGCGATAATGGCAAAAAAGATAGCAGAAATCGTTATGTATGAAGTGGGCAAACAAGCACTTTTTTAGATTGCTTTGCCCCTTTCTGGGGCTGACATACCAGCCTAGGGCAACGCCCTAGGATTTATGGGTTTAAAATTTCAGCCCTGAAAGGGGCTAACATACCAGCCTAGGGCAACGCCCTAGGGCAACGCCCTAGGATTTATGGGTTTAAAATTTCAGCCCT
>QNER01000778.1 GCA_003646175.1 Candidatus Parabeggiatoa sp. nov. 1 | reverse complement strand
TAGAGTTGCAAACACTTTTGCAGTAAAGTCGGGTGCCCACCACTCAATGCCAGCAACTTGTCCACGATTTCATCATCAAGTACCAAATCTTGACAACAGTTGTCCCGCATCGCATATACATCCGCCGGTTCTAATTCAGGCCATTGGTAATCTTGAGCAACGTTCAATAACGAATGATTGCCGTGCAGATATTTCAACTCAGCCAGTTTTTCACCGCCACAAAGTACGATATGTAATTGATCAGCATGGGTTTCGTTTAAGCTGCGCAAAATGCCGGCCAATTTCTGTTGGCAAGAACCGGCGCTATGTTCAAAACGGCTGACTAATAAAAACAACGGACTGGCTTGATTTAGTTTCGCCCGCAACGCTCGCGCAAATTGAATATCATCGTTGACGGTTTCGCTAAATCCACATTGTTGTGCCAAACCCGAAAAATAGCTTTGGATATCGTTTTTTTTGCTATACGGTGACGCGAGGTGTAAACAACGCATAGGTGTATAACGTGTTTTTGCCATTGCCAACAGAGCTTCAACCATCAGCGAAGGACTGCGATCCATTTGCGCTAATAACATCAGCGGCGGTGGTGATTTTTGTTCAAGTTGGGCAAACAACGTGTCGATAAATTTGCGGATGCCGCTGCTAAGTGCCGCCGTCGATGCCGCGAACTTGGGCGGTAATGCCAAATCAGTGTTATCACCGGATTTGTCACCAAGATGAGACACTAAATGCTGAAACGCATCAAAGTAGTCGGCCGTGCTAAAGTTGATCACTTTTATATCAGATAAAAACGGACAATCAGCTAATGCCTCATTAAAAACCACCGGGATAAAACTAAAATCACGGTTTTGTTGTTGACGGCTTAACATCAAATCATACTCTTCGCGCACCCAACCGGATTCAATCGCTTCTGGCGTTGCAACCAAAATGGTTTTGTTGCACTGTTGGAGGGCGTTATAAGTTTTTGGATCGGAGATACGCCCTGCCATCCAAATATCCAAAAAAACTTGGTAGCCAATCTGAGTCAGATTACGCGCCAAGGTTTCAACCCACGCTTTATTGCTACTGCGGTGGCTGATAAAAATATCATAATGATCTGAAATGGGGGGCGGGGGCAGTGATTTGTACACAGGTTGTGTATCAACCATTGGCGGATTTGCCGATGTTGGTGGTGGGGGGTTCCACTTTTTCTGTTGTTTCAGCCGTCGTGCCTCTAAATACTCCCCCAACTTGTTTTGTAAGTATTTCCCCAATGCTATCATAGCGGTAATAATGCCAATGATTGCGGAAATAATGCCTAGTAAAGTTATCGGATCCATATTTAACAGTTATCAGTTATCAATTATCAGTTATCAACCAACCGTTTTTGGTAAAAAACTTCTATATTTTAAAAACATCGAAGGAAACCGTAAAGCGTTTTGGAAACGCTTTACGGTTTTGCCCTAAATATTTTTCTGGGTAGTCCTGAAAATCACCCACATTGCACCACTAGCCTTTTTTAGTCACTTTACGAGCCGAGATAATTCGGAAACAATCTTCTTCTAATTGGAGATGAACAACAAAAAGATGTTTTCCGTTTGAAGTTACACCAATCACTGCATCTCGTGCTTCATCTTCTGCGCTGGCATCGAGCACCCGAATAAACGGATCGAAAAATACTTCACAAGCCTGCTCAAAAGTGAGCCTTTTGAGCATCCCATAAGAACGTGATACTTTAACTTTAAAATATAAAAAAATTATTTTAAACAATTTTTGAATGGAATACAACTTAAATAAACTACAATCCAGAATGATAGGATAAAGAATGACATGATATATGAATCACATCCGACTACGCACGCTGGGTAGCGATTTCTTGCCCTAACGACGGTGCCACTTTCGCTAAACCAAAATCAATGATTTTCACAGAAACTTCCGAAGTTTTGGAAACATCGGCGGTAATTAAGTTCCAGGGGCGTTGCCACGGGCGTAGATAATACGCACCAAAGGGGCTAGGTTTTAAAGCACCGAAGGTGCGAAATTAATAAATATAGCCAGGGGCAACGTCCCTGGCTTACACTGTTAGATTGGTTGACCATGGATAATTCTATCAGCTTTTGCTCAACCTTGGTTCGATCCGGTGCATTTGGAGCAAGGCTTAGATATCCTCGGAAAAGTTGTTCTGCAGCCGGTAATCCCCCAAGGACAAGCTGAATGTTGGCCAAAGCACTTAAAGTACTTGGATATTTAGCATTCGACAGGATCTGATGGAGATGCGCCTCAACCGGATTTTTAGCATCAACCTCTATCTCAGCAGACTGCAAACCTGGATCAAAAGTCAATGCTTCAACCAAAAATGCTTTACCTGCCTGAATATCGCCAGAACGGAAATTCTTAAGGGCCGAAAGTAACAACGCCTCGCTATGTTCAGCCACCAAGTGTCCTATATCAGCATCGCTTGATTCTTTCAGATTGAAAGTCATTGACCGACTCGCCCGCGGTGCAAGAGTGGCTAAGGCATCTCTCAAAGCATCCATAGTTTGAAAACGCTTTGACTTACCAGGAGAATGCGTCAGGCAGAAACTGAGATCGACCTCTAACTCATCAGCGAGGTGGGCGGCCTCGCGGATTTCTTCATCACTGTCATTCCACTCGAAGAGAATATACTTCCATTCGACACGTAGGTGACTCTTAAAACTACGTTTTTTGTCGCGAATAGCACGCATTAGATCGAGCACCTTCTGTAGTTTGCCACCTACTCGATACTTCGTATAGCTCTGTTCAAAGGCACCATCAACTGAAAGCCGCAGCAAGTCAAGCCCGCTATCCAACATCCATGATTTAAAAGGAAAATTTCCATGGCTGGTCACTTTAGTAAAAGCATCAGGGTATATTTCTTTGGTGCAGCGAATCATCTTTCCAAGATTCTTATTTAATAGCGGTTCGCCACGGCCTTCAAAGTGAACCAGGCGGATTGTGAAGATTCCTTCCTGATAGAGTTGTTGCAAGAGTGCATTGTAAAACGACAAGCTCATATTGTAGGGTGGCTTTTTGAGATGTAAGCGAAGCTTCGGCTCGATACATTGCGGGCAGGCAAGTTGGCAAAGGTAAGAAGGCTCGATGTGCAGAACCCTGATTGTCTTTGGATGAAGGGAAGTGACAGTGCCGTGCCTACGCACTGCACATTTCAAACAGAAGTGGGGATATGGAACTCTACCTTCAAGAAAAGCCCTTCTAATTTCGACGATGGCAGGAAAATCAAAGAGTTGTTGTTCTTTCTGAATAGCTTGCTCGTCGATTGTCCGTAAAATCAATTCTTCTCCGACATCATCCCAGCAAGGTAATTCACCGTTTGCTTTGACGTAAAGACTGTCGCACATAAGACAGCCGGCGATGAATGAGCGTGATGCGTTGTTGCCTAAACATTTCCGTCTTTTGTCACTATGAACCATAAATATTTGTTTAAAAAAGGAATTAATGTAATTTTTCATAGTTTCCAATAATGATACTGGGGAGGGTGAAGTGTTAAATCTGTCGCTAAATGTTCGATAATTTTTCTACCTAATTAACTTGAGTGCCGGAGTCCAAGTTTTAACTTGGGTTGCCCAAACTAAAGTTTGAACTCCTGATGCAACTTCGACTACAAAGTTTATAGTATACTTTAATACCAACTTTCACCATACTGATAAAACGCCTTCATGGGCGCACCATTCCCCGGCTTCTGCGATAGAAACAAAAAAACTGATAACTGATTTCGATGCCAAAATTTTTTGTGTACAAAAAACTTGGTGTCACGGAGCTTCGATTACACAATGGGCGGTAATAAACATTAGCTCGAAGCCCAGGGTAAAACGGATGTATGGCTCTGGCTGGTAGTGAACGCATACCGATATCGGGATAGAATCGCTTCCCCATTTTGGTCCTAAGGCTGGAACTTCTTTACAATCGTTCCCAGCGGACAGAGACTACTCGCCCTCCTTGGCTCGCAGCGAATTATTTATTGTTTAGTTATCATAGGTGTTCGGGATTATTGTAAATGACTGATTTTTATTTTAATTAAAATAAATGGTGATAGATGAATTTTGACAACATTAACTTGAACGGCAATAATCATTCACGAAATCTAATTATCCGTTCACCATTAATCATTAATCATTCACCATTCATCAAATTATTTATTAAAGGTATTTATCCTTTCTTATAAGCAATCCCTGTAGTTATATAAGCTATAATTATTAATATTCAACCAAACCGAGGTAAACCTACCATGATCAAGTTTCCTTATGGTTTACGCAATTTCTATGACTTGATCACCGAAAATTATTTTTATGTCGATAGAACCGCCCATATCCAAACCATTGAAGATTTTGGTAAAGAACTGATTTTCCTGCGCCCGCGCCGCTTTGGAAAAAGTCTTCTTTTATCCATGTTGGAAAATTATTATGATGTGGCAAAAGCGGATGAATTTGAACGGCTGTTTGGGCATTTAGCGATTGGCAAAAATCCCACGCCTAAGCATAATCAGTATTTGGTGATGACATGGGAT
>QNER01000777.1 GCA_003646175.1 Candidatus Parabeggiatoa sp. nov. 1 | reverse complement strand
TCCGCGTAATTCGTTGTACTTAATTAATTTCGTTGTACTTAATTCGTTTATCCGCGTAATTCGTTGTACTTAATTAATTTCGTTGTACTTAATTCGTTTATCCGCGTAATTCGTTGTACTTAACCGTGAAAACGGGAATGCGCCCGGCCAGATTGTCTTTTGCCGAACACTGTTGGCAACCTCAGTCCATCACATTTATTTGGGGGCCATGTTGTCATTTGAATTAATTCAAATTACTCTGCCATAGCCTACTACGCCTAGCGGCAAATTTCTATTATCTTCTACCAAACAGCCGCCTTTAGCTTTTAGCCTGGGGATTGATCCCCAGGCGATATTTGGGACTAACCATCAAAAACTTGATCATTGAGTTATAAAATGCTAAGAACCGCCCGTCGTACAAATTCTACTTGAAAACGATAACCAAGACTCACTGGCTCAATCAACTCCCGTCGCAACAAATTGGATAACGTGCTTTCCCATTGCGCTGGGGGACAGTGTTGTGCTAATTTGGTTTGACTCACAATTGCGCCCTCTCCTTGTGCGGCCAAATAGCTTAACACTTGCCTCCCGTTATCATCAATTTGACCATATATAATTTCCGCAAAAAACATATTGCTTGCATCCAATACTTTGGGCACAGCTGCTTCAACATCCGTGTTCTCTGCCAACCGTCGTTTCGCGATAGCTTGTCGATTTTTCAAATAAACAATTTCGTGGCAAAGTGATTGAACTAAAGCAGGGTGCCCTCGTGTTAAATCCAGTACCCGTTGGCGAGCAACTTTATCATAACGCAAACTAAAATCAGGTACCGGGCTTTCAATCAACTGGCAAGCCTCTTCTTCAGTCAAATAACTTAAATGCACCGTGCGTACATTGACTAAATAACTCGCCCAATGTTGTAACTCTTCGATAGCGAAAGAACCTGCCAACAATATTTTCAAACGAGGACGATGTTGAACTTGATGGCGTAACATACCAAGGACACTGTGCATATCTAAACGGTTTGCGGCAAACGCATGATCTAGTGCCACAAATTCGTCTAACATCAGCAACAAACGTGCATTTTCCACACACTGTTCAACGTTATCTAACCATTCATCAAACACTGAAAACGGGGCAACGGTTAACGCTTCCCGTGTCAATGAAGGTAATTGCAAACGGCGATGTTCAACAGCATATTTACTCATGTTTCGACTGAGCGTGTGCAGAAAATCAACTGTATCGCGAGCTTGTTCTGCTCCTCCCTGCACATCAACATATAAAGGAATAATCGTACTGGGTAAAAGTCGTACTAAGTTATACAATAAAGAAGTTTTACCCATACGCCGTTGTCCATATAACAGCAATGGTGGACACGCCGGTTTAAGTAACAGTTCTTCAAGTTGTGTACTGATAACATGACGGCCCACAAAAGTCGCATGGTGTTCGTCCAATGGCTTACCACTCACGTAAGGATTCTCAATTTCTTGACGGCTTTCTAACGCCGTTGCCAATTGTTGAATATGCTTGTCCAAGATCTGTTGCCATTGTTGGACGATAGGCCGAAAACGGCCCGCGTGTGAAGTTTGGAGCAATTCTCGAAAGAACTTTTCTAAATGTTCTTGTATATCAGTGAGTTGGTGACGCTGATAATAAATATTAACGGCTTGCAAGGCTTTTTCGACATTCTGACTGTGGTGGCTAAAACTCCGTAAGATACTCAGTACCAACAAATCTTTATCTTTAAGTTTCGTTTTAAAAAGGGGGTTTAGGGAGGATTGAGTGGCCTCGTCTAATAATTCACCAGCGACAATCTTGTGATATACCTGAGCAATGGCTTTTACAGTGTCACAACGCTCCAAACGGCGAGCATCCAATTCAATTTGAGCGGCTTTCGCAGCCCAACTTTGGAGACTACGACTGATAGAGTCGATAGCTGCTTGTCCTTCCTTGGGATCCTGTTCATACACTTGTACCAGATGAGCATCCAAACCAAACAGCCGCAAGCGTTGATGCTCATCCCAAAAGGCCGCATGCCAACGCAACAAGAAACTTGGTTTTTCTTGGTTCAGTTTGGCATAAAATAATAACTGATGCCACGCAATAACGAACGGATAAAATAATAAAGGCCGCCAACTATTCACTGTCAATCCTAACAATAGGCTGAATAGACTGAGCGGAATAATGACAGAAGCCGGGTATTTTGCGCTAGCAATAAGAACTGCGACATAAAAACCGCCACTACTTAATGTTCCAGCGATCACACCATTCAACGTGTTAGTCAGACGTTTAACAACCAAATAGGGTAATGCCCATAAAATAGGAAAGAGTATGCTATGAACCATGCCCACTGAGAGTGCGGTGCCTACGATGGGTATCCATTCGTTTTCCGTATAATGTTTCATCATGGATACCAGTTCCAAACATAAAACCATTAACACAGTCAGCCCGATGCCAACCGCCCAAGCACTGCGCCATCGCTGAAAAAGAAACCAACCGAGTGTGAAACCAACTGCAAATACCGCCCCGATGAGTTGCACAGACATGACATCAAATTCGGCACTTTCAGATAATAAAGGCCACAAAAATTGTGCAACTAACCATGTTACACCACCGCCTAGCGCAAATATCAGACTACTGACAAAAACACCTAGAACAATACTACCAAGTTGTCGTACCAAGGGCGGTGTGTGAGAGGTATCGGTAAGACTATCAAGCACACTGCCAGCTGTACCAACCGCAAAGATAATGCCTAACAGGGTAAATAGTCCCCCCATTTCACCGTGCGCGATCCCTATTGCTAACCCACTGAATATACTGGCAATTATAGCGAAAGCCGTAGAAACAATAAGGGACCCGAAAAACCCTCCAGCCATTGTGATTACTATGCCGTAGGTGACACTCATAATCAAGTTGGGCAAAGGCCGTCCTATTATGTATAATATCAATGCCACGAAGCCACCAACAAATAACGGCCAAATAATCAGGATAATTATCAAAAGGCGGCGTATAATAGGATACTGCCGTTGTGATAGGGAAAGTGAAACGAAATTGAAATCTGCGGGCAGATTAAATGTGGTGAAATATTCTCGCCAACGGCTGGGTTGAAATAGGAGCCAAGCCACAAATTGTAATGCGGCTAAAAGTGGGTTAGAATGTATTATTTTTGAGTAGGACATATTAAAATTTTATATCATATAATTATTTTCAAAGTGAATAGCCCTATATTTCGTCTGGAGTCCAAGATTTATCTTGGACGTCTAATTATTCACTAGAGTTGTCCGAAAATAAGGGTTTTGTTAATTTAACAGTTGTTCTTATTAGCTAAAATTTTCTTGACGGACAAATCGACTATTGGCTTTTTTGAAATTATTTTTCTGAACATCTATAGGAGAACTCAAATGAAATTACACACCATTTTTGGCATTTTTTCCATGCTTTTCTCATCTTTTCTAGGAGCCGAAGAATCTTCTAGAAACTCGGTAGGAAATCCATTTAAATGGTTGCAATTGAATGCAAATGCTCTGCGAGCTATTCAACAGCAAGATTTTGATGAGGCCCTTAACTGGGCCGAAAAGGCCTACGACTATGCTCGCCAACACACTCATGATTCTTATGCCATCAGGGCGAGTGCTGGCGTAAAAGGGCTAGTGTTAGCTAACAAAGCCCTGATCGCTTATCAGGACGATTCTAAAAAAGGCCTTGAATTAACCGAAAAATACCGCGAATTGACTCGCAAACACTTTGGTGGCAAGCATCCCTTGACAGCAGTGCCGGGTTTTAACATCATGTTGGGCTTGTCTAAAAAGCACAACGTTTTTTCTTTGCTAGACTGGACGGAATTTTCTGTAAGAGCGTTGCTCGCTTTTCAACAGGAAGATTCTGATGAAGCCCTGAAATGGGCCGAAAAATCTTATGATTCTGCGCGTCGGTATTTTAATAATGATTATCAAGAAAGACTGACAATCAGTGCTACACTAAAAATGAGTGCGTTGAGTATGAAGGCTCTAGAAAGTTATCAGAACGGGAATTATCGACAAGAACTGGATTTTTCCAAAAACGCACACGATTTTACCCGTCAGTACTTTGGTCGCAAACACGAATATACTTTTGCAACCACTGTCGGTTTATCTCTTTCCTATGCTAATCAGGGTGACTATGAAAATGCTGAATATTGGCTAAAACAGGCATTGGCACTGAGTCAAGAACTATTCGATAAAAATCATTTACATAATATCGGTATTTTTTCTCATTTGGGCAATTTTTACCGACATCAGGGTGATTACGGACAAGCCGAATCTTATTACAAGCAAGCCTTAAAATTGAGCAAACAAAATGAGGTTCCTGGGCGGCTTATTTGGAAAATTCTTAATAGATTAGGTGCTTTATACCTCGTTCAGGAACGTTATGAAGAAGCCTATTCCGCTTATCAGGAAGCCTATTCATTTCTGAAGAAGCTACTCTCGTCTGACGTTCCAGCGTACCAACCTCAAAATTCTGACGCGTTTGAGATGTCCTTCAATCAGATCGTTGATGCAACGAAATATC
>QNER01000776.1 GCA_003646175.1 Candidatus Parabeggiatoa sp. nov. 1 | reverse complement strand
TTATTAAAAATTCCCGCGGATCGTTTGTATCGTACCCCAGCAGATTATGTCCGCTTTCAACAACAAGCCGGACTTTGCTTAACTAACATGGCAACTTATGACACCCAACAATGGCTACGCAAAAAAAATGGGGCCTATATTCATTGTAAATTGACTGTTAAAAAACTAACGTCAAACAGAATGTTATGGCTATTAGAAAAGATAACTGAACCAAAGCAAATTCAAGTAGGCTTGAACCATTTACAAGCGATATTGTGGATAACAACAAACGAAGCTATTTTAATCACGGATATCCAGTTACGCATCCTTAAGGTAAATCCCGCCAGTAGCACTCTCACGGGCTATACAACAGAAGAATTACTTGGCAAATCACTTCAAGACTTTCAAGCTGGGCACCAACAGGCACCATTTTATCAACAAATTATGGACTCAATGAGCCAACATGGGCAGTGGCAAAGTCGCTTTTGGCTACGCCATAAAAACAATGCGGTGTACACTTGTGAATTGAAACTACATGCTTATAACGATAACGATGGAATGGGTAGTCACTATATAGTAATACTGGGCAACCCCAAAACCAGCCAATCCGCTTTCGATGATCCCTTAACTAACTTGCCCAGTCGCCAATTATTTCGTCATAAATTGCTCCAAACCCTTGCACATGCACAACGTAATAAAAAGCTATTTGCAGTATTATTGATTAGTATAGGCGATATGGCTGCTATAAATATGAAGTATGGTTGTGCCGTTGGCGATCAATTTTTGTGTACTATCGGGCAGAGTTTAAAATCTTCAGTGCGCGATAGCGATACAGTCGCACGTTATGACGGTGAACAGTTTAGTGTGGATTTAGACGAAATTACTAAAACTCAAGATGTTGCCATTGTAGCTCAAATGCTTCTGTTTAAATTAACACAGCCTATTATATTAAAAGGAAAAAGTGTGCTGGGTTCTATTAGTATAGGTATTGTTGTGTATCCTGATGATGGTACTGAAGTTGATACTTTGCTGGAATTAGCAGAAGGTGCTATGCAACATGCTAAACAACAAGGCGGAAATCAATGCTATTTTCATAATCATACTTTGCAGGAACAATACAAATAAGGAGGAATGGGAAAGATGAAAGGGGAACGAAGAAAGAAGAAAGTGCTTGATGCTGGGTAATACTTTTTTATAGTAAAAGCTCTTACCACCTATCAGTTTTTAAACCTTCAACACAGAGGGCACTGAGCTACACAGAGTTTCACAGAGATTTTGATGACTCTGTGTGACTCTGTGTTAAAAACGAAAAAATCATTACTTTTACAAACTGATAGGTGTTAACAAAGATATTATTTTTTAATTTTACAATACCATCTTAACTATGATCACGGTTTTGAAATACCCCTTTCCCCCTTAGCACTTATAAATTTGGTTTAAGTTATTGAAAACCTATTAAAAAAAACTTATAGGTGGTAAGTCCTTGGAGCGCTCCCCTTACTTAAAAGTTTGTATCGCAAAATCTTGTAACGTCACGGTTAAACTACGCTGCGTGCCATCTTTGACAAAAGCAATGACAACTTCGCTGGCAACCGCAACCGCCAATAACACCAAATTGCGTGCCAGGGGATAATCGCAAACATCATCCTGAGCCGCGGAAGGCACACGATATTTGTCATTCCAGATAATTTCAGCGTAATCACTTGCTAAACCAACATGCAAACAGGGCAAATTGGTAGTATGGCAATACTTGCTGACGGCAGCGCGGGCAATGCTGTTATCAAAACCATCAATCACCAGTTGACTCTCTTTGAGTAATTTTTTGACATTATTTTGGGTTAATTTCGTCACACTGGATTCTATATTGACACCTAAAGCGCGATAAAGGCTGTTAGCCAGAATTGTGGCTTTGTGGGCACCAATATCAGAACGATAATAAGGCTGTGTAGATAGGTTACGTTCTTCAACTCTATCATAATCAATGATTTTGAATGTGGCAAAACCAGCACGAGCAAGATTTTCTACCATATTGCTGCCAATAGCCCCAGCCCCACATAACGTGATGGGAAAATGGGGCATTTTTTCCATGAGTTCCTGAGAACGATAAAGTCTTTCGTGGTAATAACTTGGCATCCGTTATCCTCCATAAGCCACGATAGATGCTATCCCTTTTCAAAATAGTATCTGTTAACAACCTTTAAGCCACGACAGATGCTATCCCTTTTCGGGATAGTATCTGTTAATAACCTTACTCCATGACAGATGCTATCCCTTTTCGGGATAGTATCTGTTAATAACCTTACTCCATGACAGATGCTATCCCTTTTCGGGATAGTATCTGTTAATAACCTTACTCAATATAGCATTTTTTCTTCAACCTGTCGCACCCATCCTAGCGGTTCCTCTTCATCTTCAGGACTGCCATAAGCAGGCACAATGATGTAATGGGATTCTAAGCCATATCTTTTGGCAATTTCTTGATGATATTCGTCATCATCAATAAGATACTCAACATTGATTTGCCGAATGTCTTTCCAACTGTTCTCAATCTCGTCCCATGAATAGGTTTCACTAAAATATGTTTTTAAGCCAAAAGCCAGCACTTTGTCAAGATACGAGCGGCGAGCAACAGTCCATAAAACTAAATGATATTTCAACTCCAATTGTTCAATGAGTTCGA
Organism: Candidatus Parabeggiatoa sp. nov. 1; assembly: GCA_003646175.1. Lineage (GTDB taxonomy): Bacteria > Pseudomonadota > Gammaproteobacteria > Beggiatoales > Beggiatoaceae > Parabeggiatoa. The sequence goes on along the minus strand of QNER01000776.1, from coordinate 1,868 downwards.
TACACCCGTCTCTAAGACGAAATCCAATGATAGAAGTTGAATCGGTGACGGTTGCCCCCAAGGTTTCGTCTAAATCAATGGCGATTCTGGGTTTCATCATTTTTAAACCATGCCGTAGTTAGTTTTATCGTTCAAAAATGTTTTAAAGCCCCTTTGGTGCGAAATTAATATAGCCAGTGTAACTACCTGGAACTTAATTCAATTCCTATCGTGCGTGCCATTACACCAAGCCCTATTTGATTTTAGGACTACCTGATTTTAAACTTATCCAGTTGTTCCCAAATACGGTGATACAATTCTTCACATTCTTCTTCATTCTCAAGCTCAGTTATTGTAATTAATTTGTCATAACAGTCAATAAGCAAGAGTGCTGGTTTTGGTTCTTTTAATAAAATCAATTGGTTAATATCTTTGGTTGATAATTGGGCAAGAGATTGCCCTTTGATGCGGTATCGTAGCCATTTATGATCGATGGTGATTCGATGCTCTCGACTGTGTTTCCAACCCTTGTAAAAAAGCATCACAATGGCAAAGGTAAATGCAACCAGAGATATCCAATCTATTCTAGGGGCAAAAAAACTGAGAACCCCTGTGAAGCTGAGGTGTAAAACCAGCGTCGGTGACTCGATACCAATTTTTGGGCCTATTAGAAAGGTGAGCAACATGCCAAACCGTACCATCACGCCCGCCATGATAATAATAAAGAGAAAAACGCCGGCTTCTGCTAACACCGGCTTAATAACTTTTGTAACAGTAGCGACGGAAAATTGTTGGTAAATTTTTACGGCCGTTGACGTTTGAAGCGTTTTCCAGAGATTGCTATAGTCAGTCTGTTGGTTCCCAATCGTACTCGCACTGATTTTTTCAGCGGCATAGTCTCCCATTCCTTCACTGTTCGCTATTTCTAGGGGCACATTAAAATGGTGTGCTAAGTCACGCGCCTTTTTGAACGCTCGTTTGGTGTTTTTTTCTTCATAAATCAGATAACCATCCAAATCATTGATAATAATAAAAATTCTCCAACTGTGAGCTTGTACGGTACGGAAAGCACCGCCCATGAGTGTGACAGGCGTTAGGGATATTTGGGTAATGTCGGCCGGTTTAAAGTGTTCTTTAATGACACTTTCTCCGGGCGTAAAACTTTTCCATATCACTTCAGAATCGTTGGTTTCAAGCACAATTCGTTCATATTTGTCGGTTTTAACGCCCTGTTTAGCGAGGTAAGTGTCAACCAGCCATAAAGCAAAAAAGCTTAAGACGACTATATCCTCCAAATGCTCAAAGTGGTAAAAGAGCATGGAGAATACCGATAAAACCAGAAAAGCGATGAAATGGGTTAATTGGCTAAATTGCTTTTCTTCATGCTTGATTAACTCGGCCCAAATCATTGATAAAAGGCCTTTATAGACTTCATCCACAAAGGCTTTCATTTTGATGAAAGGCCAAATAATTAGGCTAAAAAAGCCGGGGCTGGGTTGGGGAATTTTGGAATGGATAATCATTTTGGTTGATTTTTTTCTTAGCGAAAAAGCATTAACACACAATTAAGGACATCCAAGAAATAAATTGTCCCATTAACATTTTTAATTGTCTGAATCAGAATTAACAAAATTTTAGAATTCACAGAATAATTTGTAACTACTCAGCACCGAAGTGTGCGAATTATTATAGCCTGGGGCAACGCCCCAGGTGTAGGTGTTTATGATTTAAAGCCCTGAAAAGGCGTATTAAAATTTTAAATCGCCCCTTCAAAGCTGGTTCGTTGTTATTCTAGTTCCCAGGGCGTTGCCCTGGGCTTTAATAAAGCGCCCTTTCAGGGCTGAGGTATTAAAATTTTAAATCGCTCCTTCAAAGCTGGTTCGTTGTTA